>CAJWBJ010000003.1 GCA_913020495.1 uncultured Oleiphilus sp. | reverse complement strand
TCACGCCTTACCGCAGACACGACACTGATTCAGTCGGTCATTGGTTCATCGGTTTCGATCGCTTTACGTAATATTATTATGTTAGTAGGCGGTATTATCTGGTTATTTATTACCAATGCCAAGCTAACGGGTATCGTGATGGGGGCGGTGCCCTTTGTGGTTGCGCCTATTTTGATTTTTGGGCGTCATGTACGTGGTTTATCTCGTCAAAGTCAGGATCGTGTCGCTGATGTTGGTAGCTATGTAGGGGAAGTGCTTGGACAAATAAAAACTGTTCAGGCTTATAATCATCAAGCGATAGATAAGTCTCATTTTGAAGGTGTGGCAGAAGATGCTTTTATTGTTGCTAAGCATCGTATCAAACAGCGTTCCTGGTTAATTTCGATTGCGATTTCATTGGTGCTAGGCGCGATAGGTTTAATGCTCTGGGTCGGAGGGACTGATGTGATTGCAGGGCGTATTTCAGGTGGAGAATTAGGCGCATTTGTCTTTTACAGTATCATTGTGGGCTCAGCAGTAGGTTCTATCAGTGAGGTGATTAGTCAGTTACAACAAGCTGCAGGCGCGATGGAGCGCATTGTTGAATTACTGGCTTCACCCAATGAAATCATTTCACCTACCACGACAAAAAAAGAATTGCCCCTAAAGGTTCAGGGAAGGATTAGTCTGAAAGACCTTAGCTTCTCGTATCCTTCGCGCCCTGAAACAAATGCCATTGATAACATGGATTTAGATATTCGCTCAGGAGAGACTATCGCATTGGTTGGCCCAAGCGGGGCAGGGAAGTCGACCTTGTTTGATTTGTTGTTACGCTTCTCCGACCCTAAATCAGGCGAGATTCAATTAGAAGGTATCGATATACGGGATCTGGATTTAGTCGATTTACGTGCTTGTTTTGCTTTGGTCTCACAACAATCATCACTGTTTTATGGTTCAGTTGAAGATAATCTGCGTTATGGTAAACCTGAAACCGAACTTTCTGAGGTCATCATCGCCGCAAAAGCAGCCAATGCGCATGAGTTTATCGAACGCTTACCGCAAGGTTATCAGACTCGACTTGGCGATGCGGGTTTGGGCTTGTCGGGAGGACAAAAACAACGTTTAGCGATTGCGCGAGCGTTATTAGTTGATGCGCCTATTCTATTATTAGATGAAGCAACGAGCGCTTTGGATGCAGAAAGCGAATACCTGATCCAACAAGCGCTAGATAAATTGATGGCCAATAGAACAACGCTGGTGATTGCTCATCGGTTAGCAACAGTCGTTAATGCAGACCGAATTGCCGTCATTGAGCAAGGGAGGCTAATTGCGCTTGGCACTCATGCCGAGTTGGTTAAAACAAATGAGTTATATGCCCGCCTTGCAGAGTTGCAATTTAGTTACCCAAACTCAAAAGGCGCTTGGTCAGAATAGCGCTTGCTTAAGCTTAAAACTAAACAACTCAGTATGTTCTATCTTGTGTAGGTCGGAATTCATTCCGACAAATGTTGAAACCTCAGAACATAGTTTTGATAAACCACAATTCCTTTAGTTAAGGCAATCACAACTAACGTAGTATCGTGTCGGAATACCCAAAGCACTCACGTTGTTCGCGGGGCAGGCCCTAAATTCCGACCTACATGGCTAAGTATTTTTAAGTAAGTGCTATTGCGTCTAATGACCTTAGATTCCTGTCATATATAAAATACACTGTTTCGTTCCTCAAACACTCAAAAAAGGGTGTTAGTATTTTGTGTGTCTGCAATAAAGCATGAATAAAGGTATGTATGGAGCTAATGGTATGAGCCACTATTTAGAGAGCACACCCTATTTTGATTTTGAATCTAAAGCGGTCACTGATTATGGTAAAAGGCTGGTTGGCTCAGAAACGGACCCGACTAAAATAGCCGTTCGTTTGTACTTAGGTGTGCGAGATAATATCAAATATAACGCTTATACCTTTGATGTGAAACCTGAATCTTTTAGTGCGAGTTACTGCCTTCAACAAGGTGAATCTTATTGCGTGCCAAAAGCCGTTCTTTTAGGTGCACTGTGTCGGCTCTATAAAATACCTGCCCGAATTGGTTTAGCCGATGTACGTAATCACCTCGCCAGCCCTCAATTTTTAGAATACCTGCAAAGCGATGTTTTCGTTATGCACGGCTATACCGATATGTTTTTGGAAGGCCAGTGGGTAAAAGCAACGCCTGCCTTTGACTCGGGTTTATGCAAGCTGATGAACCTCCAACCTTTAGAGTTTAATGGTAAAGAAGATTCTATCTTTCATGAGTTTGATAATTCAGGTGACCGGCACATGGAATATTTGAAAGAGCATGGGCATTTTGAAGATGTACCACGGGAACTGATTCTTCGCTCTATTGCTGAAGCTTACCCGCATCTTGTGGAGTCATTTACTTCAGCTAAACCGAAGCGTTCGCTATATCTCGATATGCAAGAGCAGTAGTTTCTTAAAAGAAGCCGTTTAGAATGTGACACGAGAGCACTGTTAGAGCGCGTGGCACATCCTAAGCATAATTTTAAGGAATCAGCTTACCAGGGTTCATGCGGCCATCAGGGTCAAACATGTGGCAGAGTTCCTTGATCGCTTTAATTCCCAAAACACCTTTTTCAGCTGGCAGATAAGGCGCGTGATCTTTACCAACACCATGCTGGTGGCTAATTGTTCCACCATGTCTGACAATCGCTTTTGCCCCAGCCGCTTTTAATTTCTTCCAGCGATCCATTGTTTCTTTGTAGTTACTGCCTGCGCGAAACAGATAGGTGGTATACACACTACAACCTTGGCCATAAAAGTGAGAAAGGTGCGTGAAAACATGTACGTCTTCGTTAAACTCATTCAAAGCATTGCCGATATCGTTTTCCATATCTTTGACAGCTTCAGGAACGCTTGACCAGTCAAGACAGGTTTCCATGGTGTCGACAACCATACCAATATCCCATAAGCCATGACGTAAGTAAGGGGAACGAAAGCGGCTGTGCTCCCAGCGCTTACCCATTAACCCCCCGGTGAAAACCCCTTTGTGTTTGCTAATGAGTTGCTTTGTTAAACTAAGGGCGGACTTACATTGTGCTTTGGAGCCTGTTGTTCCAAAAGTAAACATAGTTTTACCTTGGCTGGAGCCACGAACACTTAGGTATTTTTCTAATACATTGACGACGCCTTCATAACCCGCCAACTTTAAGTGGGTTTCTGTTTCTGTCGGATTGCTTAAGCGCATCATTGAAAGTTGAATACCGCTTTGAACTATTTCACGCGTAGCTTGAATACCTTGTTCCCAGCTAGGGAAAAAGGCCACATAGAAACTTTCCTTTTCAGCAATGGGCATGATGCGAACTTTCACTTCCGTAATAATCCCCATACGTCCTTCACTACCCATGAACAACTCACGTATATCAGGGCCTGCAGAAGTTGCAGGAAAGGTCGGAATATCAAGCGGACCTTGTAAGGTTTCGATGCGTCCTCCGGCAAACATCTTTTCTATACGGCCATAACGTAATGATTGCTGTCCGCTTGAGCGACTGGCAACCCACCCACCTATTGTTGATAATTCCCAGGACTGAGGGTAGTGGCCTAAGGTGTAACCTTCTTTTGCTAATTGAGCTTCAATATCCGGGCCGAGTGTGCCGGCTCCGAAAGTAGCAATTTGGCTCGCTTTGTCTAAGTTCATCAACTTATTCATTTTTGACATCGCCACGGTAATGACCGGCTTACTGCTTTTTTCGGGTGTGATGTGTCCACAAACAGAGGTGCCACCACCATATGGGATCACCACAAGGTCTTGTTCTTGTGCAAAATTAAGAATGGCTTGAACGTCTGTACTGGTTTCTGGAAAGGCGACGCCGTCAGGAAAAGTACCAAAATCACCGCTACGCATGGCTAACCAATCAGGAATACTTTGCCCTCGTGAATGACGTAAGCGTGTTTCTGCATCGGTGTTAATTAATCGATGTTGAGGTGAACGAGAAGTTGGTACTTTAGCGACCGCATCTTCTAAAGTCGCATCCTCAAGTGGTGTGGATTGCCCTATTTGATTTTCAATAAATTTTCGAGAAGATGTACTTAATTCAAAATCCAGATTGTTTTTTTCATCACCCCAACCATTCCAACGCTTCATTTTGATCTCCAATATGCTTTCTTAATATGGCGTGGCTCAGTTAAGTTCACGCGCGTACAGATAATTAATGGAGATCATATTAGCTTAATTAAGTGCTTCATATTATGGTTGAATCGCTTGTATAATTGTTTATTTCGGACATTTGTTTTTATATCGTAATTGTAGCGAGTTTAGAGTGGTGGGTGCTTGAAATTTGATGAGTAACAAAATAAGGCAACAACAATCGATCATTAGTATTTCTTTACTGGTCAAACTGGCAGAAGAGTACCAGTTTTCTGCCATGCCGATACTGGCTGAGGCAGGTATATCGCCCGAATTACTCCAAGACCCCAAGGCAAAAATATCCCTTCAGCAAGAGTTTGATTTTGTTCAAATGATGTTGAATCAGATTAATGATCCTGATGTGGGTTTTAAAGCAGGGCAGTGCTACAAGCTAAATGCTTTCGGTAATCTTGGTTTGGCTGCAGCATCGAGCGAGAAAGTAGACGATGCGATTCAGTTTTTCTTAAAATATATCAGTCTTTCAAATACACACTTTGATATCTCTTTAGTCAAAGATAATAATATCGCTATTTTGAGGTTCAAAGATCAGTACGATTTGAAACGACTCAAGCGCTTCTATATCGAACGTGACTTTTCATTTTCAATGATTTCAACGAGGGATATGTTCCCCAGAACATTGCCCGGGCAAAAATTTAAAACCATTCATTTTGATTTCGAATGTCCAACAAACGTGGCGCATTATGAAGCGCTATATGGGTGCCCGGTCAAATTTTCAATGCCTTACAACGAAATTCAATTTGATCAGCGGTATCTTGACCAAGCATTGCCTCAGGCAAATAATCTGGCGCGAAAATTATTTGAAGCTCAGTGTGAATCTCAAAAAGTTGAGGTGCTTGGGCCTGAAGGTTATGTTGAAAAAATTCGACAGATGATTCAGCAGAGTGACAGCGCTATTCCCAATCTTGAAGACATTGCCTTACAGTTTCATGTCACATCACGAACCCTTAGACGAAAGTTAAAGTTGGAAGGTTATACTTTTCAAACTTTACTTTCAGAAGAACTTAGTCGAAAAGCGATTCATTACCTTGAGGCTACGAATCTTACAGTAGAGCAAATTACCCACCGCTTAGGGTATGGGGAGTCGGCCAGCTTTATTCATGCTTTTAAACGGTGGACAGGAAAAGTTCCCGGAGATTATCGCTAATGGCCTCGCTAGAAAGATGAATGGTGAGGTAAAAAGTGTCTTTCAGGGTAAAGAGGACGGTGGATAACCTTTCGGTTCAAACTTGAGGTCATAAGTGAGAAGGAAGCTCTCCGCTATGGCTAAGTCTAACTGGCCGATAAAACCATCTTTAAAAATCAAACCATACTTTTCACGGTTAATATCCAAGGTGCCTTTAGCATCGAGTAAACCATCAATTTCAGTTAATGTTGCCGTCGTGGTTTCGGTGCCTGAAACGCCATTTATGAATAACTTTATAGTGAGTTCCATTTCATTCCGAGCTTGAACATATTTGGTGACCTGCTCAATTTCAATTTTTATTGGACCATGAATAATTTCTTTTAACTTTATATCGCGTTGATAGCTACCTGATTTAAAAAAAGGATCCGAAAGAACAATCGTGCCTGTGAGGTCGGTGGCATTTTCGATATTTTTAACGGTTAGGTTTCCAGTTAAGGTATTTTTGCTTTCGCTAGCCAATTCTCCTTCAACGATGGTGGATTTAAATTTTATAACCTCATAGCGTAATTCAGATTGTGAACCAACGAGTTTAAAACTGGCTGCGGAGGCATTCAGCGCCACAAGGCTAAGTATAATAATTCTGAGAATATAGCTGTGCATTTTAACTACCGGTTTAATCGATTAAGCGCTTCACTTGGATCATCAGGCTAATTATTTTTCTAGTCGTAGTATGGGTAATAAAATTTGTTGTGTAAATTACTCTACCAAGCTTGCATGGAATTATTCTTGAAATAAAAGCTGTAAACATCAATACTGCTTGTCCGCCATTACCCAAAAATAATAACAAGGGGAAGCATTTGTTACTTCTAACAGGGTTTAGTCTGGGTTGCCTTGCTTTAATTTTTGTCATCGTTGCGCGTGACTTCTGGCAGTATCCTGTTGCCAAAGCATTTTTGGCGATGCTGCTCTCTGGTAGTGCCTTTCTGCTCAGCCCACAAATCGACCCTCGTTATGAGTGGTTAGCCGGCGATATTATGACGATGCTGCCTGCATTTTTCTGGCTTGTATGTCAGTTAGCATTTACGCGTCGACCCCGGTTATTATCAATTTGGGGAGCGCTTGCTGTCTACAGTTTTGTCGCACCGGCAATAACACGTTCCTTTGGTGCCAATATTGAGTCGGCAGGGGCAGCTTATATCGTAGGCTGGCAGATTCCACAATATTGCGAGTATTTAGTGATATTGAATGGGCTTTGGGCAATTGTCGCTCATTGGAAGGATGACTTGGTCGAGAGCCGGCGGAAGTTTCGTGCAGCGCTATTACTGACGCTCGGTGTGACAGGGTTATGGGTAACGATTTCATTAAATACCGGGAATGGTACTTCATCAACCTTGTTGGCTGTCGTTGCTTTGTGTTCATTGACCGTAGGCGCCTTATTGTTGAAGGGGCGAGAGGGTGTTTTGTTTGGAGTACTACAAAATAATGAAGTATTACCACCTGTTATCGTTAATTCAGAGACTAAGCAACAATGTGAGCTGAAGCAGTCTGTCGCGAAGCTGGATAAAGTGATGGATGATGAAAAATTTTATCGGACAGAAAAACTGACCTTAAGTATGTTGGCAGAAGAAATAGGATTACCTGAATATAAAACCAGAGCTTTAATTAATCAGACTTTCAACTATCGAAACTTTAATGATTATGTGAATCAATTGCGTATTGAAGAAGCCAGCGAACGTTTAATATCGGAGCCGGATACGCCGATTCAAAATATTGCACTTGATGTGGGATATCGCACATTAAGTTCATTTAATCGTGCATTTAAAGAAATTTCAGATCAAACACCCACTGCATTCAGACAATCTAAAACGTCATCCTGACCTTCGCTCACTGATCGATTCTTACAATTTAACAATATACTTATTGATTGCGAGTTCGGCATGCTTGATATTTTAACCTGTCAATTCGCCATTAAATTGTCTAATTAATTCAATGATTTAAAATAATTGCATAGTCGTTTTTTAAGAATTGCATAGTGACTATGCAATAAATTGCATAGCGATTCTTTAGTTTTGCTCATCGTATTCCTTTGCTTAGTTTCGTCTAAATTCTCTAAATTAGCTCTCCTGACTCATTGGTGACATAAGTCACGCATGAGTACTGTTGAGTTATATCAATCATAAAAATAATGAATAACGTTTGGAGAACCACGCATGAAACTAAATAAAAATATGAGCCACTTATCGAAAGTGCTCTTGTGTTCATTGATTTCAAGTTCGATTTTATTATCGGGTTGTAAAGTAACAATTAAAGGTGATGACGATACTGAAGAGCTGATTGAGTCAACCGTAGATTCAATTGCAAATGGTGGAAGCTCGGATGGTTCTGGTTCAAATGGAACTTCCTGTGATGAAATCTTAACGACCTCAGATTATCGTTTTCCATGTGATGCAATTTTTGTGGCTCCTGATGCCGTCGATGGCGATGATATTACCAATGAGCTACTGCTAGCATTATTTGAAATTGCAGATGATTCCGTGGTTGTTCTGCCTGAAGGTAACTTTAAGGTATCTGAAACCATTACTATTGCTGCAGCAAGTGGATTGACCATAACAGGTTATGGTATTCACTCAACTAAACTGGACTTCACTGGTTCAACGGGTGATGACGGTATCCGTTTCGAAGGTGGTAATGACATTACTGCTCGTGATTTCGGTGTTTACGAAACGAACAAAAATGGTATTAAAGCTGTTGGGGCAAATGGGGTTCACTTTACTTATACCGCGACAGTTTGGGAAGGTGACTTAGCAGAAAGCCAAGGCGCATACGGTCTTTACCCTGTGCAAAGCCAAAATATTTTGATCGAACATAACTATGCATACGGTTCGGCTGATGCGGGTATTTATGTTGGTCAATCAAATAACATCGTTGTACGAGACAATGTTGCTAAATACAATGTTGCGGGTATTGAGATTGAAAACTCAAATATGGCAGATGTCTACAACAATACCGCACTTAATAACGCTGCGGGTATCTTAGCATTTGACCTTCCTGGCCTAGAGCAGGCTTACGGCGGAAATGTTCGTATCTTCAATAATGAAATATACGCTAACAATACTGAAAATGTTGGTCACGGAGCTGTAAGTATTGCACCTCCAGGAACTGGCGTACTTATCTTCGCAGTAAGTGGTGTTGAGATCTATAACAACAACATTACTGATAACGACACTTCAGCAATTGAATTGGCAAGTTTCTTCATGAGCGATCCAGATGTTGCAAACTATCCAGTAAATTATGGTGCAACGATTGCCGATGGCTGGAGCCCAATGATTAAAAACATCTATATGCACGATAACCTTATCGCACGTAATGGTGATAACCCTGCAGGCACATTGCTAGAAGAAGTTATCGCAGGTTACACCTCGCCTTATAATTCAACGGGTATGCCTCAAGTATTCCCTGCAATTATCTATGATGGAATCGGTGAACTCTTGTCGAATGCGGGTGCGCTGACTGACTTTAATTATGTTGTTGGAGCAGATGCTGCCGCAGATGGTGTGAACTATAACCCGTATGCTGCAGGCGATTTACTATGTGCTAACGGCAATATTAATGGTAACCCAGGTCCAAGTTATGATGATGTGAATACTGGTCTGGTTTATGGAACGAACCCATTGGACGCATTTAATTGGGATGCGACCGGGAATCCGACAGCGTCTTTGTTGATAGACAAGATGGTCAATAACACTTTCTTGAATTGTGTTCAAAATCGTTTACCTGAAGCAACGGTTACTTTTAAAGGTAAGGAGTACGGTTGCTCTGGAGATGACCTATCTGAGCCAGCTTGCGCACTTTAAGTTAACTATCCAGTCATCGAACAGACTGTTTTATGAGTCTGTTCGATGACATCATAGATGTGAGTAGTGACCATGAAATATATAAAAATAAAGAATATTGCACTGAAAGGCTCGATGATGGTTTTGGCTATTACCTTGCTGTCAGCGTGCAAAATTGTATTTAAAGATGGCGATGTCGCGGTAAAGCCCGGAAACGGATCCGGTACTTCGCCAGCAAGCTGTAGCGCTCAAACAGACGGCGTTAACTGGGGAGCATTGTTAACTGAAAACTGTACTAACTTGTCTGATTATAATTTGTTTGCTGACAGCACTGATCCGACAGATAACCCAAATTCGGGTGGCATCCCTTATGACTTAACAACGGCGCTGTTTACTGATTATGCCTCAAAGTATCGTTTTGCATTTATCCCTGAAGGCCAAAAAGCCGTGTATAACGAGCATGAAGCATTTGATTTTCCAATAGGCTCTGTGTTGGTTAAGACTTTTGCTATGCCTGAATATACGTCAGACCGGGATGGAAGTGAGCTCGTAATAGAGACACGATTATTGATTCTCCGAGAAGGTGGCTGGGTGGCACGCCCTTATTACTGGGATAGAGAAACAGATGCAACGCTTTTAATTACAGGTAAAGCGATTTCTGACGTGACGACGAACCATAAGGGCGAAGAGTTGACATTCACCTACGGTATCCCAAAGGCAACGTCTTGTACTTCATGTCATGCAGTCGTCCCTTTACTTCAAGGGCCTGATGATACCCGTGAAGCGATTTTTAAGCCTATTGGTCCGAAAGCCCGTTTCTTGAATAAAGACTATGACTACGGTGGTTTGGTGATGAACCAGTTAAGCTATTGGGCATTGAATGGTAAGCTGGAAAACCTGCCTGCTGATCTAGAGAGTGTCTCACAAGCGCCTGAGTTTAATGATTCAACGGATCTTAGCCAATTGAATGGTGAAGAGCTAAATGATAATGCAAAAGCTTATTTGGATATTAACTGTGCGCATTGTCATCGTTCTGAATTGACCTTGCCTGAACCGCTTTATGCAGGCCCTGCAGGCGGCAGTGGACTGCAAGTGGAATATAACCGTTCTTATGAGGAAAACCCTGGTAAATTTGGTACCTGTAAAGTGCCGGTTGCAGGTGGCCATTCAGATTATTCAGCGGATGTAGTACCGCTCAATGCCGATGACTCCTACTTGCTGTTCCGCATGAGCACGAATGATGAGCGTCATCGTATGCCTGAACTGGGGCGAAGTACAGTTCATGGAGAAGGCGCTGCATTGATACGAAAGTGGATTAATAATTTACCAAGAGCAAGTTGTTCTCCAGCACCTTGATGGCTGGTTTGCTAAGTTAACGTTACTGGCAAATAAAGGGAGGTCATTCTGGCCTCTCTTTGATTTATTGCCCTCTAAATTTAAGCCTTTTATAAGGCCGAAGGAGGGAGAAAAAAATGCAAAAATCTACGGGTTTTTATTTCGGCATTGATGATGAAGTTGTTGGTATTCTTTACTTGTCAGTGTTGAAAAATGTACTGGAAGAAGAGGGGTGTAAGCTACAAGGTTATTCCGGTAACTTGAATGATCTTGATGACTACCGAAAGCGTATTAGTCCCAGAACTTTTTATAATGTATTAGTAAAGTCGCTTGAGAATGTTTCGGGAGGCTTGGGTTTTAAGTACGGGCAAAAATTGAACCTCGTTGCTGCCGATACAGTTGGTCAGTTAATCATGTCGAGTTCAACTTTACACCAAGCGCTGAAGACAGTTCAGCATTATCATTCATTACTTTCCATTTCTTTAAATTTTGAATCTGAAATAAAGGCTGACGAAGCTGTTGTTCAGTTTGAGCGTCTTTATCACCGGAAACTACCGCTTCGATTGCAGTGGTTTGCGACGGAAGCGCTTTTATCATGCTGCCACCAACAAGCATCTTGGCTCACCGGTAAAAATCTAAAATTTCAGCGAATATGCTTACCTTATTCACGGCCGTCACATAGTGAGCTCTACGCGTCAGAATTTGCCTGCGACATTCAATTTGGTGCACCAACCCATGAAATTTCTTTCAATAAAGACTTTCTGGATTTACCCATTCTGACAGCAAATGAGCAAGTTCGAACGATTAAAGTCCAGCATTGCCAAGCAGTATTAAGGCGCTGGGAAGGCAGGTTTTCCATCAATGCACGAGTCAATGCTATTCTAGCCAAAACATACCCTCACTTTCCAACGATTGAAACGATTGCACAGCAGTTACATACCTCAAGAAGTTGTTTGTATCGAAAACTTCAAACTAATCAGACAAGTTATCAAAACCTGATCAATGAATTCAAAAAAGAAAAGTCAATTAGCTTGCTAAGAGGAACCTTGCTGACCGTGAACGAAATTGCCGAAAGACTTGGGTTTAGTGATGCGTCCAGTTTTAGAAGAGCATTTAAAAGTTGGACGGGAGTGCAGCCCTCATCGGTTCGCGAAGAACGAAGGAGCAAAAGAACGAAGTTGTCTGTTGCCAGTGAGCAAGCGATAGAAGCCCGGCAGGGTTAGTATTAATGCTAGCCAGCCTATCCAATTACCATACTGGGTATAGAGCGTGTATGAATCTCTAGGGTAAACCGTACCGAGTAGGTTTTCACGTGTATGCAGGCCTGTTCGGGTTGTGATGTTTCCTGCAGGATCAACGATGGCGCTAATGCCGCTATTGGTTGAGCGGACTAACCATAGTCGGTGCTCGATAGCGCGCAACCTTGCCAGTGAAAGATGTATCCAGGGTTCTTGTGTATCTCCAAACCAGGCGTCATTCGCTAAGGTAATCAATAACTGGGGGCGAGTATTTTTGACAAGCTTTTGTATGAAATCAGGGTGAATGATTTCATAGCAGATCGGTGTGCTAATTATCGTTGAGTCCAGTTTAATGGTTTTTTGAAGGCCTTCTGAGTAGAAGTTCTGTCCTTGAGGAAAAAGCACGCTTAGTTGTTTTTCAAAAGGTTCTAGTAGTTGAGAAAAAGGCGTATATTCCGCAAATGGAATGAGTAAACTTTTATCATAGACCTGATCAATTTTGCCAGCTTTATCAGCTAAAAATACCGAGTTTGCTTTCGTTCTCTGGCCCTTGTTTTGCCAGACAGAGGTGCCGCCAAACAATAGTGGTACTTCAATATCTGAACGAATAAATTGAGCGTCAATGGGTAAGGGGCGTCTTAACCCTCGAACATAAGCCGTTTCAGGCCAGATCAGTAAGTCTATTTTATGTTTGTCTAACAAGTCTCGGCTTTGCTTCAGGTGGGCAGGGTGGCTACGCAGCGATAACTCATCTTTTTCAAGCATTACTAAATTACTTTGAACTGCGCCGACATGAACCGGCTTTTCTTGTTCGTTATCAAGAATGAAAGAGCTCTGAACCTGTCCATAAATGAGTACTGATATGATGAGTAGCAGTGAACAAAAGGTTTGTGTGGCAGGAAAATTATGCTTGCGAGTATACCAACGATAAACCGCATAAACTGCACTATTAATAACCACGACAAATGCACTTAATAGTAACGGCCCGCCTAAATCAGCAGTTTGGGCAAGAATAGGCTTGGCAATTAAGGCTGCGCCAGCATAAGACGGGAATAGGTTGACCTGGCACCATTCCAGTAAAATCAAAGGGCTGGTGCCTGCAATAATTTGTGGGCAATTTATATGGCGTAAACCACGGTATAACAAAGCATAGAGAGTAAAACTCAACGCAAACCAAATACCTAAACCAAGCCATAAAATACTGCCGAGTACTAGACCGCTACCCAAAAACTTATCGGTGAGGCTTAACAGCCAGGGGAAACCAACAGCGTAAGCGCTGAAGCCAAAAGCAAAGCCTAAAATAGCGACCTTTTTTAATTGTTGATGATTTAAGGAATCAATCGCTAGCCAGAGTGGCACAAGATAAAAAAATACCAAGGGCCACCAACCAAAACCTACATTTGAAAGTGCATAAAGACATCCACTAAAAATGGCTAAAACGTATCGGTTCAAACTTGGTCTTATAGTTTTAAAATTCAGGTTCGATCTGACCATATAATGCAACTTTAACTTAAATGTTTTCATTTTAGACCCCTACACATATCGCGTAGGTCGGAATTTATTCCGACAAAGGCTCAATCATCAACATTTGTCGGGTTAAAACCCGACCTACATTTCAATGGCGTACGTCTTGATTTGGCATATAGATCTTGCCCCATAAAAATGGGCTCTCATTGACGATGAAATTGTACGCTCAAGTCGAAACCTCTAACGCCAAGGGGCAGCATATATGCTGATTTTCACAGTTAATAATATAAGTTTCGGCGCTCGCAACATTAATGTTTAACTCGGCTTTAACAATCTTTCAGCGTCTTCTTTTTCCGCGCGTAAAGCTTCTTCAAAAGCTTCTTTATCTGCTAGCCATTCTGTGCGACGTTGTTCATGTTTAGTCCGTAGTTCTAGGGCGTTAGCAAGTTTCTTGGGTAGCTCCTCTAGGCGTGCTAAATGCAAGTTACGAGCTAGTTGTTGAAAACTCACATCCCGCTCAGGTAAATCTTTGCTATGACGGTTCAATAGTTGGGTTGCAAAAACAATATAGTCTGTTGAAACCTGATGTTGGTGAGCATAGTAGTCTCTAATTTGTTTTTCTGAAGCTCTGTTTGACAGTATTTCTCCATACTCTTTTTCCCAATGCGCTTTAATTTCTTTACGATGTTCCAGCAACCACTCGTCAGTGGTTGGGGCTGCTAACTCCCAATACAGATTATCGGGCATCTCTTGTTGTAAGCGATCAATGTCAACTTTCGCCCAAGCCCAAGCGGGGTCTCCTTCAGGAAAAAGCATCTTTTTTAAGGAGTCTATAGAGAGTGAATTATTGTCTAACATGGTGCTATCTTTTTGCGCATCAATCGTGCTGGTGATTGCTTCGGTAACAGGTCGATTGTCAATTTGTTGATTGGCAAGTTTGTTCGGTGTGATTGGACTATTTTGTGGTTTGTCTGAATGACTTGAGTTCCAAATGTAAGTCGCAGAGATCACTAGTACCGATGTTGTGATCAGCACGGCTTTACCCATGTATGTTTTTTTTATTTTCTGTTTCATGGTCGTCCTCCATGTTTATTCAAAATTATATGCAGAAGAAAAGTGAATAAATTCACCCCATGACAATCACCTTTGGTTGGTCATGGGGTGGGGGGAAATTAAACAACTCCCCAAATCACTCTCTCACTACCTTGCTTCCTAAATGGCGCCATCTATTTGTGGGCCAATAATCTGCATTCCGGGATCGTCTTGATTGTAAAGATTATAAGGCTCTATCAACCGCAAGGTATTATTGCCGTTAATCCACGATGACAAGAAGTCTGTCATACTCGTACTTGTACCCGGGCACTTCCAATCTTGACCCCAAGGCCATTCCCAAAATTCATACCATTTTTTCTGACGCACGGTTGGGCAGGCATGGCTACCGATAAAGGTAATAATGGTAGAACAGTGGCTATCATTGATAGGTCTGTTCCATGGGATGTGGTAACTGAAATTTGAGTGTTCATTCATCTCATCTACAAGAAGGGCCTGATCTTCCCGCCATAAATTCAGAATACCGGCTTCATCAATACCGGGGAAGAATCGCTCATAAGAAAAACGTGAGAAATTAAAATCCGTACTGTAGCCGGTATAAGCGAAGTGATCGTTCGGGTATTCAATCGCCAGAGTGCGCGAAACGCTGCCCATATCATTAGGATCAAAGCTGGCAGGCATTTCTGATAATACACTCGGCATATCCCATGCAACTGATATTGTTTCGTGTAGTTGACGAGAATTAGCGCTCGCGTCCGGTGCCGGAAATAATGGCCCGGAATCATTCAACATATAACCTTCATTGAGGTTAAGACGTTGACGAGCAGCATGGTATAACGCGCCTGAAGCAACGCCCCCTGCACTAAAACCGGTAATTAAGAATTTGCCGATAGTCGGGAAGCGGTTTGCCATGTAATCAAATGCCGCTGTGGAATTATTGTAGCCCATGTGGTGAAAGTTAAGTGGTGGATCAATACCAGTTGGATCAGTATAGGTGGTTACTTTGTTTCCAACATGTACGTCACCTGTACAGTAGGGCATAAAAGCGACATCCCAACCTTTAGTCACCAGATCAGTCTTACTTCGTAATGGAAAGCCAGGGTCAGCACCATTGACGATTGGCGATACAAAATTAGCCGTTTGTGAGGTAATAAAGTCATCAGCAATACCATTAGGGTTTGCTGCGCCTAACTTACCTAAGCGGCCACTACAGCTTTCGTAGTCCCAGCATGCGCCGCCACCCTCAAACATCATGACTAAATTAGTTGAAGTAGGGTTATCGTACACCCAAAATTTATATTGCGAGCCGTCGCTACATTTTGTTCCGGGAATTTCGATACGTTCCCAAGCAAAATCATTGCCGCCATCAACAACATCTTCAATACCCACTGCGGATGCACCCGCGCTTAAACCAAGCGCTATAGAGATACCTGCAACAGACTTAAGAAGATTAATGGATGAAGTTTTTGTTTTTATCATCACTTTCACCATTTAAGTTAAAATTTAATATGACAGGAAATCATCATGTCACGGTGTTAATTTAATAAAAAAATGTAAGTATAGGGAGGGCGGAAAGATTCAGTTTTTATGTAAATTGAATAGATAAGTCACCCTTTGAATGTTTAGATATTTAATGGAAAGCAATAGTAAGAACCTACCTAAAACCTTTAGTTTTAGGTAGGTCAGGTTCAAGCTTTATAAGCCCTTAAAATTAAGGTTTGCTGGTTAGAGTGCACCGTTAATTTGAGGTGCAATGATTTGCATGCCGGGGTCTTCTTGGTTGTAGAGGTTATATGGTTCTTTTAGGCGTAGGGTATTGCCTCCAATCCAGGAAGTAAGGAACTCACTCATTCCTGTCGAGGGACCATCACACTTCCAGCTTTGAGTTTGAGGCCATTCCAACGCTTCATACCAGTATTTTTTACGAACACTTGGACATGCATGACTACCCATGAGTGTCAGAATGGTAGAGCAGTGACTGTCATTAATAGGTCTGTTCCAAGGAATGATGTAGCTAAAATTTTCATGGGTGTTCATTTTGTCTACAAGTATTTGTTGGTCTTCCTGCCAAAGGGCAAGAATGCCGTTGGTATCTATGCCAGGATAAAAACGCTCATAAGAAAACCGGGAAAAATTCAGGTCAGTGCTATAACCCGTATAAGCAAAATGATCATTTGGGTATTCACTCGCTAACATGTCTGTGACGCTTCCCATATCATTGGGGTCGAAACTGTCAGGTAAGTTGTTGAGTACACTGGGCATATCCCAAGCTGTCGAGATGGTTTCATGTAATTGCCGTGAGTTAGCGCTGGCATCGGCTGCTGGGAATAGTGGCCCAGAGTCATTCAGCATATAGCCTTTACCTCTTTTAATGCCAAGTCTTTCGTGAGCCTCATGATAGAGCGCGCCTGAAGCAACGCCACCGGCACTAAATCCAGTGATCAATAATTTATTAATTCTAGAGAACCTGTTATCTAGGAAGTCTAAAGCGGCGATTGAATTGTTATACCCCATGTGGTGGAAATTAATCGGGGGGTTGGTGCCGGTAGGGTCATTATACGTGGTGACTTTATTCCCAACATGAACGTCTCCGGTGCAATAGGGCATGTAGACAACGTCCCAGTCTTTTGTCGCGATATCTGTTTTGGATCGTAGTGGAAAACCGGGATCTGCACCATTCACTAAGGGAGATACGTATTGGGCCTTTTGCTGGGTAATATAATCATCGGGTAGCCCATTTGGGTTGGCTGCGCCGAGTAAGCCCGCAGCACCGCTACAGGTTTCATAGTCCCAACATGCGCCGCCACCTTCATACATGATGAGTAAATTTCTTGATCCGGGGTTATCATGTACCCAGAATTTATACTGGGATCCATCGCTACACTTTGTTCCAGCGATTTCAACCCGCTCCCAAGCAAAATCATTGCCGCCATCGACGATATCTTCGATACCAATCGCTGAGGCACCTGAGCTTAAGCTAGCTGCTATTGAAATTCCGAGTGCTGACTTTAGAAGGTTAAAATATTTTTTTTTTGTTTTAATCATTTCTTTCACCACATTATTTTATTTTGAGTTTGAAGTGTGGCAAATCAGGCCTCCTACAACGCCACGTGTTTAAGTTAATAAAATAAGTGTGAGCGGTGAAGGGCGGAAAGAACCAGTTTTGAGCGAGAGTGAGTCTAATTGCCACTCTGGTTATAGGGCCATATCACGGACTACCATTAAATGGAATTTAGTCGTTTCCTATTAATCTGATGGTTTTTTCTTTTTTGTTATTTCGTCTAAAAAGACGACTGGAATGACTAAGTAGCTTAAAGAAACCGATGTTGTGCAAAGCCCACTATTTATAAGTTTTAACGTGTTTTATATTTGTAGCTAAAATATAATTGTGATCAGTTATTGGCCAGAAACATTCGGATTGGTTGATGAATTACTAATTAAGGAGACAGAAAATGTTTAACTCAAACCATGTACGTACCTTTCAAATTCTTTTACTTGGGGCTGTTTTAAGTGCTTGCGGTAGCTCTTCAAGTGATTCTGGGCCTGCGACCAGTGATGTCGCGATTCGTTTTTCAGATGCACCGGTTGATGATTTGGAAAAGGTTGTTATTACTGTAGATAAACTTATATTTAATCAAGCCGGTGATGACATTATTGTCGATACTTTCACGAGTGATGAGCTTGGTTTGACAGACAGTGAAACCTTCAAAATTGATCTGTTACAAGTGAAGGGCAACGATAATCTCTTGGTTCTGGATTCTGTCAAACTTCCTGTAGGAGACTATCAAAATTTACGTGTTGTTGTTCTGGATGAGGATATTGAAGATACCTATGTTGATGAAGTGGGTGGTAGTGAAAGTAAGGCGCTTAAAATTCCAAGCAACGAACTCAAATTGGGCGGGTTTAGTGTTGGAAATACCAGCTCACAAACCTTTGTTGTTGAGTTTGGATTAAGGCAGGCGATGACTTATAACCCTGGGCCTGATCGTTATATTCTTAAACCAAGAGGCGTTAGAATTGTTCGCTTGGAAGATGCCTCTACTATTTCTGGTAATGTTGATATATCGACTGCAAGCTGTACCCCTTCAGCAGATACCAGCCTCAGTCATGTTGCTTATTTATATGAAGGTCATGATTTGGATGCGGCATCATTAGCGGATGTTTTTGTTCGTGAGTCAGATCTTACTGACTTTGACGGTGTGCCGGTTGATGGTACGGACTTCGACGGAAGTGTTCCTGATAATGTGATTGCGCCACATGTAGCGACGTCAATCGATGAAAATGGTGATTATTTGTTTTCTTACCTAAATGCCGGAAACTATACCGTCGCGATTTCTTGCAATGCTGTCGCTGATAGCTCGATCATTTATGATGAGATTACCGTTCCTTCACCAGCGGGGCAGATTGTAGAGTTAGTGTTGGAAAAAGAAACGGATATAGAGTGTGATTTTGTTGAAGGGCTTGAGCCTTATGACGAAAGTTGCACAGAAAAATTGCCACTTTAGTTATTTATTAACTCAAGTAGCACATTTGTATGGCCCCAATTACTGGGGCCATTTTTATTTTAGTTAATCGTTACTTGTATTGCCTCGGAACGGCTTCCTGTAATGCCTTCAACATCTATCGTTGCAATAGCCAGTTGATAATTTCCACGTAACATATCACTCAGTTCAACGTTATTCATTGTGGCAGGAATGCTGATTGTTTCTTCGTATGAATCACCATCATAAGAGATATAGATATTGTAGCTGTCAATTTCATCAATGCTTAAAACTGAACCGTCATCACGAGAACTTGGTGTATTCCAAGCTAATGAAATACTTGCTAGCGGGTTTACAGTGACGTTAGCGATGTTGCTGACGACTGATCCTGCTTCATTTGATATGACGACGTCGTATTGAGCTGCATCATCAAGGCTAAGGTTTGCAAAATTAAGGTAGCTTTGAATTTGTCCTGAAAGCGCTGCGCCATTCTTTCTCCATTGGTAACTGAGTGTTCCTGAACCTGTTGCACTGACATTTAATGTAATGCTTTCTTGAATGTATGCAGCTTGAGACATTGGGTGTAAAGAAACTTCAACAGCCACGACCGGCTCTGGTTCAGGTATCGCTTCTACATAAAGTGAGGCTTGAGTCGTTTTCGTTACATCAGTGGTACTTAAAGAGACGCTATATTCGCCTTGATCAGATAAGTTAGAAGCATTAATAGAAAAACTAGCTGAATTCGCACCACTGATTTGAGAACCATTAAAATGCCATTGGAAGGTGATTTCCTGTCCATCAGAGCTGTTGGCAGCAACAGAAAACAGGGCTTGTTCACCATCCATTATCGATTGCGAAATTGGGTGCTCAGTGATACTAATGTCAGAAACAGGCGTTTGAGTCTTGTTTTTTCCGCCGCCTTTGCCAGAGCCTTTAGTTGGTTGATCTGTTGATCCTTCATCTTTCCAAGAAGGCTTTGCTGTAGCGATTGAGCCAAAACTTAAAAGACTAATTAATAAAAGAAGAATGGAAAACTTTACATTGGGAAAAGACTGAAGTGACAACATTTAAACTTCCTCGCAAATAATGGTATGCAGCTATTAAATGTTAAATGCCGTTAAAAAGTTAAAATAAAGTCATGTTTTTGCTTTGTTTTGAGTCATAAAATTGACGATCGTTGAGATTTGAGGTGCTCTTCAAATTACAAGTGTGATGGTATAAACATATTGGATGTTAACTGTGTTTACATGAAATGATTTAAAATTTTATGTAAAATTCAAATTAAAACGCTTATTGATTCAATAACGCCCACTTTCCGGTGCGAACTTCATCTTGGATCTATTGTTTTTACATCTAAATAGCGATAAAAGAACTAAAGTGATAAAAATTTATGGATTATGAATACACGATTGATGAATACGGCAAGGTGCTTGCCCGGTTTTCAATTGGTCACGAAGCGATTGGCCTTTGGTTTACTGAAGAATTAGCAAAAGACCGACATGTTATTGCCGAATTGCTTGATCGAATTCGTCAGCTTGAAGAACGAAAAATCAACCGGTTTGATATTCAGGGAAGAGAATTTCAATTGCGCCTTAACTGGGATCAAATAGAAGTTATCGCGCTCGCACTTGGCATTGACGTCGATGAAGAGCTGCCAGAAAGTACTAACTTGTATGATCAGGAATCTTATTCCGAGTGTGGCTTACAGGATTTTAAACAAGCGGTTTTAAGGTGGGAGGAGTTTGTTCTTTCTAAATTGAAGTTGAAGTAGCTTGGTTTTATATGAAGTGCGCCGAAGGCATGGCGCATCTCATATAATTGTTTGTCGTGTTAATACTTAACGACGACGCATCAGTTTCCCTTTCTCGCGTGTACGTTCATCTAACTTGGCTAATAGCGCTGCCATCTCATCAGCTTCAGAAGCCGCTTTAGCGGCATGAACAGCTTCGCGTTCCATTTTTTCTTGCGCGATCGCTTCTTTGATTCTTTTCTCTTTTGCCGATGAGCCAACTCGTCCGTCTGGTAGTTTTAGTTTTTTAGTGCGTTCTTTCTGGACGGTTGTTGCTGCTGACTTGATTGACGTTACTTTTTTGGTGGTAGCCGCTTTTTTCTTGGTTGGCGTACTCGAGTTTTTGGCGCGGTTCAATTTACGCTGCATTTCAATTCGAACCATGACGGATTTCATATCGTCTGCAATTTCTGTTGAGGCTGTGTGGCGTAAATTAACAGGCTCTGGCTTCTTCTCTTTTTCAGCAATGATTGCTTGTTGAGCTTGATAGGCGCTTATGTCGACACTAACAATAGGACCATGCTCAGTTTTACTTGGTTTGGCTTGTATAGGTTTACTCTTTGGTTTTTCAGGTTCTTGGGTTTTTGGTGCTGCCTTTGGCTTGATCGCCGCTACCCTTGCAGGTTGGACACGACCTGTTTTAATGATTTTCGCATCGAGTTGATCGCATGCTTCGCGCATTAACTCTCTAGACTCGGCTGGGCTATCGCCATACCCCCATGTTTCAACTTCAATCTGACTCGCGCCATGCTCGCGGATGATGTCTAACAGCTCACCTGACCCGCCTTCATCCGCCAGAACAATGAGTTGTGCCCAATGCTCTTCTACACAATCGCGTGCACTGCCTACAAATACATCTTCAGTAGCTTTAACCTTGGCAGTAAAAACAACCATACAAACTTTACCTCTGTGATAGAAACTTAGCGAAGGCGCGCATTATAAAGAAGAATAATTTTTTGAATAGAATTGACACGTAAATTATCTAATGTTTTTTGTAAATAGCGTAATTTGGGGGTGCCAATATATTAGAGAAATGTATAAACCTATACTTGCGATAAGTTATTGTAGATTGGTGGTGAATGTAGTGATTACGACAAATGACGTGATTTAACTAAAGACAAAGTATTCAGCGTCAAAATCAAGTGCATCCTCTCCGACGATTTCTTCAATGGGCTCTGAACCTGATTTTTTATAAGCAATATTATTTTTAAGTGCCTGATAAGCTGTAACATTCACGACTAAATCACCACTGTCTTCCTGAACGAGTATTTGCGGATCTTTGATCGCTTTTAACAGTGATTTTTTTTGATTGTTGGTAATGGAGATATCTTGAATTTTCATAATTTTCCTGGGGGAGTCATCAATATGGATTAGTCTGCTGCAGTTTGTAGTAGAATAACCCAATTAAGCTATGGCAAACAAATGAAGGCGCTTTAAATATGTTAAGTACCAAGTTGTACAAAAAAGTTCATACACTTGCAGAGGACTTGCTAAGAGCCGCGCATAGGGACAATACCACGCTGTTTGAAGAACTATATGGTGAGTTGCGTGCTTTATGTGAAGAGCATGAAGGGACAGAGAAAAATCATCCTGTGCAGTGGGAAACCTTGGCAGACTTTACCGAAGAAAGTGATGATGCCATCGTGCTGTATAAAAAAGCCTTAGCATTTGCAGAGGCTGAATCAGCCTTTGATTATATCGCATCCATTAATTATGCAATGGCTGTTTTGTTTAAAGAACTGGGTGAAAATGAGCAAGCTTTAGCCGCAGCTGAAAAAGCGAATGAACAAGCTGGTAATATTGGTGATGATGTCTTGAAAGAAGAGATAGTAAAGTTAATTAGCTCGATTCAACCACCACCGCCGCACCCTATCTACGGCTGAGCTATTTTTTATGCCTTTACCTGTCTCTTCAACACCTCCGCCGACGTTGAAATATCTTTCAGCTTATTCACCTGAGCTGAAAGGTCAAATCCAAACAATGATCGATCAGAACCGGCTTAAGAAATTTTTGTTGAACAAGTACCCAGAGCCACATGACATTAGTACCGATAAAGCTTTGCGTGATTATGTGATGGGACTTAAAAATCGTCACATGAAGAAATCCGGCCCGCTAAGTCATATTCAGTATGATCAAAAGATTCATGTCATCAATAATGCGCTCGGCTTACATAGTTACGCGACTAGGGCTCATGGTGGAAAGTTAAAAACTAAAAATGGTATTCGAATTAGCGCTATTTTTAAAGCGGCACCCGAAGCATTTTTGAAGATGATTGTGGTTCATGAACTAGCCCACCTTAAAGAGAAAGAGCATAACAAAGCGTTCTATCAGCTTTGCCTGCACATGTTACCCGATTACCATCAGTTAGAGTTCGATATGAGGGTGTATCTAACTCAGATTGATCATAGTGGGGTAATTTATTAATGATAAAGTTTTTTCACTTTGTATTTGTGTTATTTGTTCTTTTAGCTTCTTCAACGCTGCATTCAAAAGAGAAAATAACTTGGGTCAAGTGGAAGCTAACACCTGAATATATCGAAACGGGGGATTTTAAAGGGCGAGGTTATTTAGATAAATTCCTGGATCATACGACCAAGCTTATGCCAGAGTATGAACACGAAATACAGTTTCAAACCTTGAACCGGATAAACCGCTCGTGGTCGCAAGGTAATGTTTGTTCTTTGCATTTATGGCTGGGTTATTGGCCAGATAAAATTGTTTACTCTAAACCATACGGATTTACACCTCGTTTCGGTATCGTTACCAGAAGGGACTCAGAGTTGGCTAGAGAATTAGGCGACAGACAATCAGTCTCTCTGAAGCATCTGCTTAGCAAAACTGACTATACAGCGGGAATTCTGCCTTTATATTATGAAAATACAAGCAACTCAAGGTACCCCTTATTAGCGTCGATACTTTCTCCTTACTTGGGTTCAGGAAAGGTTAGGGAGTTCAGTAATAACCGTAATGAAATGAGTGTGGTTTTTTTAGATAAAAAACGTGTCGATTATGTGATCAGAATGAGCATTACTCACTATAGTGAGCTGAAAATTGATAACTTGAGTGATAATTATCGTTATTATTACCTCGATGAAGGAATGCGGCACAAGCTGGTGGCTGGGGCTTGTTCAAATAGTGATTTTGGCAAAGAAGTGATCAATAAATTCAATACCTTAATCAATCAGGATTTTTATAAAACATATATTAAGTACAGGCAGGAATGGGATCAGGATAATGTCGCATTTGAGAAAATCTATAATGAGTATTTCATAAAAGGCATTAAAAACCCCATCGTAACGGAATAGTTTTATTATAATATGCAACCACAAGCCGACCCATTTATCGTACCTGCCTGTCATGAGCAGATTAAATTACTGTATCAGGACGAACATATCTTACTAATCAATAAACCAGCACGTTTATTGAGCCTTTCAGGCAAGCACCCACTCAATAAAGATTCTGTTCATTATCGTTTGGTCCAAGATTTTCCTACAGCAACACTGGTGCACCGCTTAGATTTTGGTACATCAGGCATTATGCTGGTGGCTTTAAATAAAGAAGTAAATGGCTTGTTAACGAAGCAATTTCAAGCGCGTAGTACAAATAAAACCTATACCGCATTACTTTATGGCCACGTACCGAAAGATGAAGGTTTCATTGATTACCCTCTAGCAAAAGATCGACCTAATTTCCCCTTACAAAAAATATGTCATGAGGAAGGTAAGTCGGCACTAACAAACTATCAGGTTGTTGAGAAACTTGTATCACCAAACATAACACGGGTGATTTTTAAGCCTGTGTCAGGCCGGACGCATCAATTGCGAATTCATAGTCAGGCTTTGGGTCATCCTATTTTAGGTTGTGATTTATATGCAAGTGATGAAGCATTTTTCATGGCAGACCGTTTAATGCTACATGCGACGAGTCTAGAGTTTGATCATCCGGTTTCAGGGGAACGTATCAATGGACCATGTCCTTGCCCATTTTGACATTATGCACTTCCTCAATGATCCAACGCTTACGATACATTGACTAGATGCAGACGAACAAACACTGACTAGCATAGGTTGAATACAGTCACTTAATGTTGATAAGTTTCATGTACTAGTAGCGTCTTATTGTTCCTCCCCTCCTTCAAACTGCCAGTCAAACCCGGTCTTATATTTTTTAAGCAGCCTGGCCCTGGTTGTTTAGAGCGAATGCTGGTTATGATTGAACTGGATTAAAATTAGAAATGTACGATACTTTTAAATAGTTGACTGCTAATTCAAATGCGCGGATGTATCGGCATATTGCCCATCAATTTTCTTACAGCAAAAAGATGAAAGATGTCTGCTATTTTTCTTATTTCCGGTGCAGATTTTCATGGAGGCGCTATGAAGCTTCAAAGTGTGGTTATTAAACGTAAACTCTGTTTATTTAGTGTGTTATTTGCTTTATTTGTAAATAGTACGGCGCTTATGGCCGAATGTAATAAGGAGCTTGTAAATGGTTGGGGAGGGCGATGGGAGCCTTTTCTAATGGGAACTTATGACAAACCTAGCGGGCTCGATATGGAGCTATTGGATGCCGTAGTAAAAGCATCAGGCTGTACTTGGAGAAATACCCGTTTGGAAATTCCATGGGCACGCCATCTTCAGTGGGTAAAGAGCGGAGAGCTTGATCTTGCGACGGCTGTATCCTGGACGCAAGAAAGAGCCGAATATGCTTTTTTTACCAAACCTTACCGTAATGAGTACGTTGCTATTTATGTACGAAAAACCGATGTAGAAAAATATTCCCGGTTTTCCTTAGAAGAGCTTGCAAGAGAGTTTGATGGAATTGGAATTGAATTTGGTAATGTTTACGGTAACGAGATGGATGTTTTGTTGGAAGCTATGGGTGAACGGGTGCAGCGAGTCGCGAGTAATAAACAAAATATGGCCAAGTTAATCGGTAAGCGTATTGATGGTTATTTGGGCCATATTCCCTATGAATCAATAGAAGTACGAAGCAAAGGGTATGAGAATGAGATTGTTACGTTGCCGGTATCGGTAGTCAAAACAGGCTCAGTGCATTTTATGCTAAGTAAAATAGCCAATACAGAGAAAATTTTTAGAGCATTGGATGCTGGCTTAGCAAAAATAAAAGCAGATGGAACTTATGACCAAATTATCAAAAAATACAGCGACCAATATGGTTTATCTTATTGGTAAACGGAGATGAAGAAAGTGTTTGTTTCTGACCCTGCCCATTTACGTTAGCCGCAGGACAACCCCGCTATGTGTTAAATGTGTAGTGAGGCGTTAAAGCAGACTATTTTTAAATTATCATTTAGGCAAATAGTACTTTCAACTTCAATTGTGTGCTACAAAACTTCCAGTAGTGATTAATTTAACTTGGAAGGGGGTTATATGGGGCTTTTTGAGCGCTATTTATCGCTTTGGGTGGCCTTGTGCATCGGTGCCGGAGTCATGCTTGGGCATTTGATACCAGAGCAATTTACCTTTATTGCATCGCTGGAATGGGCTCATGTAAATCTTGTTGTTGCAGTCCTGATATGGGTGATGATTTACCCTATGATGGTGCAAATTGACTTTTCTGCGATCAAAGATGTAGGTAAAAAGCCTAAAGGGCTCGTGCTAACATTGGTCATGAATTGGTTAATTAAGCCCTTCACCATGGCAGCCTTAGGCTGGTTATTCTTTAAAGTATTCTTTGCCTCTCTCGTCGACCCCCAAAGTGCCAATGAGTATATTGCCGGCATGATTTTATTAGGTGTCGCACCGTGTACTGCAATGGTTTTTGTATGGAGTCAACTAACGAAAGGGGATGCCAATTACACGCTAGTTCAGGTGTCCGTTAACGATATCATCATGATTTTTGCTTTCGCCCCGATCACGGCTTTTCTTCTGGGGGTCAGTGATATTCAAGTCCCGTGGGAAACATTACTGTTTTCGGTGATTCTTTATGTTGTATTACCTTTAATTGCGGGCGCCATCACCCGTAAATTATTAGACAAAAAAGATAGTCATCACAAATTACTACACTTCACAAAGCAGCTAAAACCTTGGTCAATCATTGGTTTGCTCGGTACTGTGATATTACTGTTTGGTTTTCAGGCTGAAACGATACTTTCTCAACCGCAAACTATTTTCTTAATAGCGATACCGTTAATACTTCAAACCTATGGAATTTTTGCAATTGCTTATTATCTTGCAAAAACTATAAAGCTCCCACATAACATAGCCGCACCCGCTTGCATGATCAGCACCTCTAACTTTTTTGAGTTGGCTGTAGCCGTCGCCATTTCATTGTTTGGCTTACATTCAGGTGCTGCATTAGCGACGGTTGTGGGTGTATTGGTTGAGGTTCCCGTTATGTTGTCTTTAGTCTATTTTGTCAATAGAACTAGGCATTGGTTTTGAGGAGCATGATTCTGAATTTAGTTGCTAATCAAGACGCTAAAAACTTTCGTTGAAAAAATAATAAGAGGTTTGAATGAGTAGAATGGAAGTAAAAATGAAAACAGGCCAACGAGTCAGGGTCTCTGAGTTTGCTGAGAACCCACTTGAAGGCGTGGATAAGTTTCTTAGAATAGAAGAACAAGTCGCCCCAAATCCGGCGACATTAAATGCCCATGACGTGATTATTGAGGTAAAAAGCGCGGCAGTTGGTTGGGTTGATCTTCTTATGACGAGCGGTCAATACCAGCACCAACCCCCTTTACCTTATACCCCCGGTTTGGAATATAGCGGTGTGATTGCTTGGGTCGGGGCGGATGTTGATGACAAGTTTGCGAATGTGGGTGACAGGGTTCTAGTGGACGGATTTGTCACAGGGCCTCGTTCACCAGGGGAATACCAGCAATATGGTGGTTTCGCAACCTATGCCGTTGCACCTATCAATGCGATACGAAAAATTCCATCAGGTTTTTCATTTGACCAAGCCTGTAATTTACTCGGGAGTTATGAAACGGCTTATCATTGTCTGATTACCTGTGGGCAGCTACAAGCGGGTGAAACGGTACTTATTCACGGTGCGTCCGGAGCGACGGGATTGGCTGCAGTACATATCGCGAAACTAGTCGGGGCGACGGTAATTGCTACCGGTCGTTCAGATAAAAAACTGCAGGTAGTGAAAGAGCAGGGTGCTGACCACATTATTAACTGTAAGTCAGAAGACCAAAAGTCCGGGGTACGACGTTTTCGAGAAGAGGTAAAAGCGCTTACCGGAGGGCGTGGGGTTGATATGGTTTATGATGGTGTTGGCGGTGATATTTCGCTAGAAAGTATGCGTTGTGTTTCATTTGGTGCTCGCTTTTTAGTTGTCGGCTGGGCTTCAACACCTTTTGTCGCGAAGGGAAAGGGGCAGCGTGGCGCGCCGAATGCCAACATGCTACCGACCAATCTTATTATGATGAAAGGGTTAAAAGTACTGGGTTGCCCGACGGTGATCTCCACTCAGCATGATGCATCGATTCGTCCTGAACGCTTACAGAAAATTATGCAGTGGGTCGAAGCGGGGCAATTAAAGCCCTATATTTCGCACACTTTTCCCTTGTCTGAGATTAAAAGCGCGATGAAATCAAAATGGGCCGGTGACGTTATTGGCGGTTGTGTTGTGCATCCCGGTGCCTCTTCTTAGTACTTGCAGGTTTTAAACACTCAATATTTCAAATAAAAATAAGGTAATAGTATGGAGTTCACGCTAGAGCATAATCAAATTCGCGAAACAGCGCGTAAGTTTGTACAAAATGAAATTAACCCTAATATCCCTGAGTGGGAAGAGTCTGGTCGATTTCCTGCACATGAACTGTTTAAAAAACTCGGAAATTTAGGTTTGTTAGGGATTCATAAACCCGTGGAATATGGTGGCATGGGTTTGGACTATTCGTACAACCTTGTGGCCGTTGAGGAACAGGGGCGGGCAATTGGAGCGGGCGTGCCGACCGCGATTGGTGTGCAAACTGACATGGCGACACCCGCTTTAGCGCGTTTTGGAAGTGATGCATTGAAACGAGAGTTTTTGGCTCCCGCTATCTCGGGGGATCTCATTGCCAGCATTGCAGTAACCGAACCTAGTGCGGGGTCTGATGTGGCAAATATCAAGACTACCGCGCGAAAAGTAGGCGATGATTATATTATTAATGGCAGTAAAACCTTCATCACCAACGGAAATCAGTGCGATTTTTTTACTTTGTTATGTAACACCAGTGACGGAGACCCGCACGGGAATAAGTCTTTAATTATCGTACCTGCAAATTTACCGGGCGTGGATAGAAGTACATCATTAAAGAAAATGGGCTTGCTGTGTTCAGATACCGCCACGATATTTTTTGATGATGTGCGTGTACCGCAATCGTATTTGATTGGTGTTGAAGGAGCGGGGTTTATGATGCAGATGCAGCAGTTTCAAGAAGAGCGTCTGTATTGTGCAGCAGGCACCTACCCAACACTTGAAAATATTATTGAAGAAACCATTCGCTATACGCAGGAAAGAAAAACTTTTGGAAAACCAATTATTGCCAATCAAGTCGTTCAGCATCATTTGGTTGAAATGATGACGGAGGTTGCAGCGGTAAAAGCGCTAACGCATGAAGCGTGTTCGGCTTATATACGGGGTGAAGACGTCACGATACTTGCGTCTATGGCAAAGCTAAAAATAGGAAAACTGGTACGTACGATTCCAAGTGATTGTTTGCAGTACTGGGGCGGCGCGGGTTATATGGCTGACAGTATCGTGGGTCGTGCATATCGAGATACGCGAGTGGTGGCAATTGGAGGTGGGGCTGATGAAATTATGTGTGGCATTATCGCGAAGCTCAAAGGCTTGAATCCTCGGTAGACTCATTTCTTTATAAATAGACTAAGCCTAGGCGTTGATTGATTTTTAACGGATGAATCCCTGTGTTGTTAAGGCTTATAATTTTTGCATCCAGACAGCAAAAAAAAGTGTATAACGTACGCGAGAAAAACTCGTTCAAATCATAAGGTAAATATAGTGGCTCAGAAATATTACGTAGTATGGCAGGGTAGAGAAACCGGAATTTTTACCGACTGGAGCACCTGTAAAAAACATATCGATCACTTTGCCGGAGCGAGATATAAATCATTTAAAACATTGGGTGAAGCGGAAGCGGCATTTAAGGGGGCACCAAAGCCTGCTGGTTCAAAAGGAACAGCGGGAAAAAAGAAACCGGGGCTTAAAACGTATACTGCCAATGAAATATCTGCCATGAAAATAGAGACCAAAATTTTTACTGATGGCGGTTGTGAGCCTAATCCCGGAAAAGCCGGTTCGGGTGTTGCGGTGTATCGGAATGATGTCATTGATGAGCTTTGGTATGGCTTATATAACCCGAAAGGTACAAATAATACTGCTGAATTGAATGCATTATACCAAGCCTTGGTGATGGCTAAAGAGGAGGTAAGTCATAAAAAAACTGTGGTAATTTTCTGTGACTCAAAATATTCAATTCAGTGTGTTACCCAGTGGGCCGTTAACTGGCAGAAAAAGGGTTGGAAAAAATCTGGTGGTGAAATAAAGAATTTAGAGTTGATCAAAGAGATGTTTGCATTACATCAAGAACTTAAAAATGATATTCAAGTGTTGCATGTAAATGGACATGTAGGGGTTGAGGGCAATGAGTTGGCTGATCGCATGTCTATTATAGCTATCGAAACCAGAGACACTGACTTCACCCGCTACCGGGAATCGATAGATGTCGATGCGATTTTAGCAATGAGAACCGGCTGAACTTAGTCGCTTAACAACGTCGCTTAGCATCGTCGCGTTACATCGCCTTTGGTGTGATCAGAAACTCTATTTTTTGTGAGAGATATAAAATGAATTTACAGGAATCAATCGCGCTGATTAAAAGCTTCAGCCCAAAGGGATTATCACTGAGTAAAAGTGAAGATAATTCAAGACGAATAGTGCTGGAGCAGGAAACTGCGTGCTCGTTTCCGCCAGAATTAAAAGAATACATCGATAAAGTTTGTCCGTTGGAAGCTCTGTATTTCAATGGCGTGGGTAATCCTGTTGAAATCATTCCAAAGAGTGAACTGTCTTGGGTCATGGATGGGTATAACGTCAATCCAGAGACAAAAGAGCCCATTACTACTTGGGATGACGCATGGTTTCTAATCGCGATTGAAGGTGGTGAACCGGTCATCGTTAAGCTGGATCAGCAAGATCATAGCTCTACCGTTTATAGTGCGATGCATGGTGATGGAACGTGGGATTTTTTTCCTATCGCAGATTCCATTGGGCAATTTCTTGTCTGTGCTGCAGCGCTTGAGCATGCGATGAATTTCCCCGGCATTGATGACCCTCTGGACGACGACTTCAATCTAGTCGGTGACGCAGCCAAATGGCTATTTCCGTTTATTAAAAAACATGCCGAAAGCTATTACGATGAATGGGTTTCAGTGTTTGAAAATTTTGAGGACGCTTAATAGGTATGAAAAATTCAACCATGACTACGACGAATGTCACCTGTGCATCATGCAATGCAACAAACCGTCTACCTAGTGACCGATTAGTCGATAAGCCAAAATGCGGGAAATGCAAAAAGCCAGTTTTTAGCGGGAAACCGATTGACTTAAAGGCCGCGAATGTTGCCGCGATATTGAATCATAATGAGCTGCCGGTGTTAGTCGATTGCTGGGCACCTTGGTGTGGCCCGTGTAAAAGTTTCGCGCCTACTTTTGAAAAAGCTGCCAAAGAGCTAGAGCCTAGGTTACGGTTTGCAAAGCTGAATACCGAAGCGCAGCAAACGGTTGCCGCGCGTTGGCGAATTCAATCTATTCCAACACTTATCTTGTTTAAGCAAGGAAAAGAAACTGCACGTTTGTCAGGCGCACAACCTTTAGGGCAGTTGAAAGCATGGCTAAAGAAACAAGGCGTTGCTTAGAAAGATGCTAGAGAGGTGTTTGAGGTTTTGATAAACCCTCGGCAAGGAAATCTACCAGTAGCCGGATTTTTGAAGACAAATGACGGTTATGTGGATATAAGGCCCAGATACCTTGTTCGACTTCACGGTAATTGTCTAGCATTGTAATGAGCTGTTTGTCTTCAATATAAGGCTGCACATAATAGTCTGGAAGTTGAATGACCCCGATCCCTTTTAATGCGGCATCAACTAATCCGTAACCGCTATTGCAACGTATGTTGCCCGACACCTTGATATTCTTTTCTTTGTCAGAAACCTGAAAACGCCATGAATCAAAAGAGCCTCGCAAACAATTATGTTTTTCAAGTTCAGATAATGAGTGGGGAGCGCCATAGGTATTTATATAAGCTGCTGATGCACAGACATATTGTGTACGAACAGCCAGTTTTTTTGCCATCATGGTCGAGTCGCTTAATCGCCCAAGACGAATAGCCAAGTCATAGCCTTCGTCTACTAAATCAACAGTCTGGTTGGTTAGATTAATGTCTATCTCAAGCTCTGGGTACAGCTTCACAAAATCGTTAACCAAAGGAACAATGCTGTCTTCACCATAGCTAACAGGTGCAGTTAATTTTATCTTACCGCGTGGCTTGCTCTGCAAATTTGTAATGACCCGTTCGGCGTCTTCTAAACTGTCGAGAATACTGCGGCATTGATGGTAATAAACATTGCCTACCTCGGTTAACGAGACTTTTCGTGTGGTTCTATATAGTAATTTAGCGTCAAGTCGCTCCTCTAATGCGCTGACCTGCCGACTGACTTGAGCGGTTGATATACCTAAGTGTTTGGCCGCAGCAGTAAAGCTCTCTGATTCTGCAACGGCAGTAAACTCACTAACCCCATCCCATAAGTACATTATTACCCTCCAGTAAAAGTTAATTACAGTTTAGAGGTATTATCATTAAATTAGAAATAACTATAATTGTTTTATCCAGAAAGGGCGCAGGTGACTATACTAAATTGCATCCTTTTAAGAGCCGATAAGAAATAGAACCTAATTAGAAATAAGACTAAAACACAAAATACGAATTGAATGGAGAGAGCAAGAATGTCTGAACAATTTATTAAATCAAAAGCCGCCATCGCCTGGGGGCCAAATCAGCCACTCACGATAGAAGAAGTAGATGTCATGCTTCCAAAGGCGGGGGAAGTATTGGTTCGAATCGTAGCGACTGGCGTGTGCCACACTGATGCCTTTACGCTTTCCGGCGAAGATCCGGAAGGAATATTTCCTGCCATTTTAGGGCATGAAGGTGGCGGAATTGTTGAGCAAGTGGGCGAAGGTGTTACCAGTGTTGAGGTTGGCGATCACGTTATTCCGCTTTATACCCCTGAGTGTGGCGAGTGTAAATTCTGTAAATCGGGTAAAACCAATCTCTGTCAGAAGATCAGGGAAACACAGGGTAAAGGCTTAATGCCTGATGGTACGACGCGATTTTATAAAGACGGTCAACCTATTTTTCACTATATGGGCTGCTCTACATTCTCTGAATACACTGTACTTCCAGAAATATCTTTGGCAAAAGTAAACAAAGACGCGCCTCTGGAAGAGGTTTGTCTGCTCGGTTGTGGTGTGACGACTGGTATGGGAGCTGTGATGAACACCGCTAAAGTCGAAGAAGGTGCAACCGTGGCCATATTTGGTTTGGGCGGTATCGGTTTGTCGGCGGTGATCGGTGCCACCATGGCAAAAGCGAGCCGGATTATTGCGATTGATATTAATGAAAGTAAATTTGAATTAGCCCGTAAGCTGGGAGCAACTGACTGTATTAACCCTAAAGACTACGATAAACCTATTCAGGATATTATTGTCGAGTTAACGGATGGGGGAGTTGATTACTCATTTGAATGTATCGGAAATGTCGACATCATGCGTTCAGCGCTTGAGTGTTGCCATAAAGGTTGGGGTGAATCAGTCATTATTGGTGTTGCCGGTGCAGGTAAAGAAATTTCAACCCGCCCCTTTCAATTGGTTACCGGTCGTGTCTGGCGTGGATCAGCCTTTGGTGGCGTTAAAGGTCGCACAGAGTTGCCTGATTATGTCGAACGTTATTTAGCGGGTGAATTTAAACTCAATGACTTCATTACTCATACCATGAGTCTTGAAGAAATTAACGAATCTTTCGAATTGATGCATAAAGGCGAAAGTATTCGTACCGTTATCCACTTCGATAAATAGACTGCCCCTAAAAATAACAGCCCGTTCTTTTAAAAAAGAGGGCTGTTAGAGATAATTGATGATGAATGAAAAGCTAACACTGATTGAGAACATTAGTTCAAATAAGAGCTTTGGTGGCTGGAATAAGCAATATACCCACCGCTCTGAGGTACTTAACTGCACCATGCGGTTTGCAGTTTATTTACCGCCTCAAGCGTCTATGGGAGTTAAAGTTCCTGTACTTTACTGGTTGTCAGGGCTGACCTGCACCGATGAAAATTTCATGCAAAAAGCTGGCGTGCAGCGTATCGCAGCAGAACTGGGGGTAGCTATTGTCGCGCCTGATACCAGTCCTAGAGGCGAAGATGTTATTGATGACCCGGATCAGGCCTATGACTTGGGTTTGGGGGCAGGGTTTTATGTTAATGCCACCCAAAAGCCTTGGAATACACATTACCGAATGTATGATTATGTTTTAAGTGAGCTGCCGGATATCATTGAATCGCACTTTCCGGTGAATGATAAGCGTGCCATCAGTGGTCACTCTATGGGCGGTCATGGTGCGCTTGTGTTGGCACTGCGAAACCCGAAGCGTTATACATCAAGTTCTGCATTTAGCCCTATTAGTAACCCAATGAACTGCCCTTGGGGTCAAAAGGCTTTTAATGCTTATTTAGGGAAAGATAAAGCGCTTTGGGCTCAATACGATGCCAGTGTGCTATTACGTGATGCACAGGAACATGTGCCGGTATTAGTGGATCAAGGTCTCGATGATGACTTTCTATCTCGAGAGTTGAAGCCTGAAACGCTAGAAGCGGCAGCAGAGGCGAATGGTTACCCATTAGAATTACGTCAGCATGCAGGTTATGACCATAGTTATTATTTTATTAGTAGCTTTGTTGAGGATCACCTTCGTTTTCATGCCGGTTTTTTTGAAAAGAGCACTACGTAATCGTAGTACATGCTTTTCAAGAATATGTTGTTTAGAATCAAAGTGAATAGGAGGATATATTCGAAATTCATGCAAGCAGGAGATCAATCATCTACTGCTTAGCTGGCTGAAAGCCCTCTTTGGCAAAAAATAAGCTAGGTATTTTTTTATATTATTTTGTTCTCACTGAAATAATACAAATCACAACTCATGATAACAGGGCCTGCTTAAATCAAGTTAACAAGTAAGGTTAACAGAGGAGGTTATGTGCCCTAGGCGTATGACCAGTAGTCACATAAGTCATACTTTCAAACTTCATAATATTCATCATATAGAGTCGCAATGATACCCCGTCTTTCAGTTGGTAAATAATTGTTGCTAAATGTAGTTAACAGGACTATAAGAGTTGATGGGATTAAATTATTGTAATGTGACTGCCAGCAATTTTTATATGTGCATTAGGCAATAAAAACTACGTTGAATTCTCCACCAGGGTTAGGTGTCATTATGCTTCGAACTATTCTATTCAGCTTCTTGGTAATTTTGTTATCAGCGTGTGGTGGAGGTGGTGGAGGCGGTGGATCTGATGATACTAAAGGCGGCCCGACAGCTTCTGATATAGACGGCGATGGTATCCCCAATGATACCGACCCCGATATTGATGGCGATACTTATTTAAATGCAGATGATGCTTTCCCAGAAGATAAGGAAGAATGGCTGGATACGGATAGCGATGGTATTGGGGATAATAGTGATCCAGACATCGATAATGATACACATTTAAATGATGATGATGTCTTTCCAGAAGATGAAAACGAATGGGCAGATTTGGATGGTAATGGTGTAGGCAATAATAGCGATCCAGACATTGATGGTGATAGCTACTTAAATGCTGATGATACTTTTCCGGAAGATAAGAATGAATGGGCTGATTTGGACGGAGATGGGGTAGGTAATAATAGTGACCCTGATGTGGATGGCGATGGTATTCTCAATGATGTTGATAGCGATAATACTGGGCCAAATGTAAAAGTTGCGATTACCAGTCCAAACTCGCTCGTTACGGTCGGTGTTTCGCCTATTAATATTACCGGCACCATTGAAGGTGATGCCGTCCTCACTATAAACGGCACTTCCGTGAGCCACACTAATGGCGCATTTACCGCAGATGTATCCCTAAATGAAGGCCATAACACAATTGAAGCTCGAGCAGTTCTGGGGACTCGGGTTATAACGGATATCATTTCAGTCTCGCTTGATGCGACCCCCCCTCATGTCACAATAGAATCACATTTTGACGGTGACAAGGTCTATGAATCGCAAATAACAGTAACAGGGCTTATTAACGATATTGTGCGAGGCACAATTGAGGAAGAACAGTCTAATGTGACGGTTAACGGGATAGCTGCCACCATTTCAAATCGTAGTTACTCAGCAGAGATTACTTTAGACGAAGGCGCAAATGCGGTTGTCGTGACAGGGGCTGACCAAGTTGGAAATACCGAGAGTGAAACCATTTCTCTTGAATACGTCATACCTGTTGGTCGTTCTCTTGCCGTGGTGAGTGGTAAAGGCCAATCAGCTAAAATCAATGAAACTCTTTTAGAGTCTTTGCAGGTCAAGGTGCTAGACCAAGATGATAATCCGGTTGAAGGTGAGACGGTAGTATTTAGAGTCATACAGGGTTCTGGATCTGTTGGTGTTGGCACAGAAAAAGAAGGGCGAGCAATTGTTGTCGACACGGATGTTAGTGGGCTTGCCGCTACTTCTTTCGCAGTGGGTACTCGTGTTGGTACTGCGAACCATAAAGTGCGTGCAGCGGTTGTAGGTTACGAAAATCAAGTAGTGATTGAGGCTTCGGCAACAGGGGGCGTTGGAAATAAATTAAGTGTTAACTCTGGAAACAATCAGCGAGGAGCGGTCGGGCAGTTATTACCTGAAGCCTTTATCGTTTCAGTGACAGATGCAGGGGCGAATGTTGTTGAAGGCGCACGTGTAGAATTTTCAAGCACAATCGGTGGCGGACTTTTTTCAAATGGTGAGGCGAGTTTTGAGTCGCAAACTGATAGTGACGGTCGAGCCACAGCAGAGTTTACACTAGGCACTTTAACGGGCCTTGATGCACAGCGAGTGCTCGTGACATTAATCGACGGACCAGAAGGGGAAACAATCACTTCAGGATTTTCAGCAACCGCATTTGAACCTAAAGCTGCTGGGGATACAAAAATTAGTGGCGTTGTTTTAGATAATCAAGACGGGCCTATCCCAAATGTGACCGTACGAATTGAAGGTTCAGTAAGGCAGGCTGTGACGGATGCACAGGGACAGTTTGAGATAACAGAGGTTCCTGTCGGCCCTGTTCATTTAATTGCTGATGGCTCGACGACCACCATAGAGGGTGAATTTCCCTCGCTAAGTTATAATCTTGTGACGATCTCTGGGGTTGATAACCCTCTGTCTGCACCTATTTACATGGTTAAAATTGACACTGAAAATGCGGTGTATGCCGGCCTTGAGGATGCTTCTCTAGAGCTTGATGAATTCCCTGGTTTTAAGTTAGAAATATCCAAAGGCTCTGTGACTTTTCCTGATGGTTCTAAAGAGGGGTTAATATCGGCAACTCCTGTCAATTCCTCGAAAGTACCGATGGCGCCACCTAACGGCATGCAGCCGCAATTTATTGTGACCATTCAACCAACTGGGGCAACATTTGACCCTCCCGCAAGATTAACGCTTCCAAATGTAGATGCACATCCTATCGGCGCTCAAGTTGAAATGTATTCTTATGATCATGACTTAGAAGAGTTTGTTGCAATAGGTTTAGGCACTGTTAGTGAGGATGGTGCGCTCGTTGCTTCAAATCCTGGTGTCGGAGTTGTTAAGGCTGGTTGGCATTGTGGCTCGCAGCCTGCTGGTTCAGGGTGTTGTCAGAGTGGGGCTGGTTGTGGTTATTGTTATAACAAAACTGAAGGGTGTCCAGGAGGGTGTGAGCTTGTACCTTCGCGACCTGCTGAGAATCAGTCTGTCGGAAACTGTCAAAAGGAATTGTGTAGTGGCAGTACGCCCGATAATAGCGATACACCACCTAGTGAATGCGGAACATGTAAAGATGGTGCACTGGATATTGATGAAACAATTGTTTTACAGGATCAGAAACCTGATGACTGTAAAGAGCTATTGTGTGGTGGGGGCTTTAACCCTAAAGATGAAACCTCAGAGGTTCAAAAGAACCCTGCTAACCAGTGTAAGCTTTGTGGTGAAGGTAGTTTAAAAGATGCGGCAGATACAACGACTTGTGGAGATGGCACTGACCAACAGAAATGTTATACCTGTAAAGGAGGGCAATGTGGGAATCATTGTGAAGCAAGCAGTGTCACGCAAAAGTTTGAGAGTACAGCGCCAGACTTCGTTTTGAATGCTTTGACCTCCTTCCCTGATGCCTTGGATGCCTCGCCCATATTTACAGCAGAGTTAAAACCATTCATAGATATGTCTCTAGAGACTGGCGAGAAATGCTGCAAAAATTGTGAAACTCCTGGGCCTCAGCCGTATAGAAAGTTTAGCGGGGCTGCAGGTATAAAAGGTGTCGTACAAGCCACCATTCCTAACTTGGGGGTTGCTCATAAGTTCCCTAAAAAACCTACCAGCTTTATTGGTTTCTCAGTTAAAGGAAAGATCTTTATCACTGCTGCTGGTGCAACCATTGAGGTGGATGCAAGAGGCGAGACGAACTACCTTGATATCGATTGTCCAGGTGAAGACTGTGGTGACTTCTTCCTTGGTTCGACATTTAATGCCTTAATTGGGCCTCAGGTTGACCTGTCTGTATCGTTGGTCGATTGTACGGATCCAAAATGTAAAGACAGTACAACAATTGTTGCCGTAAGCGGTAAAGGGTCTATTGCATTAACCGTTAAAGGTAATATCGGTTTGAAGCGAGTATCCGGCCCACAATGTGGAACTAATTGTTTAGGGTTAACACTTGACCCTGTCTCAGGTGCGGCAAAGGGTTCTATTAGTTTCGAATTTTTGTTTAAGAAGTGGACTATGTCTGGCTCAACAGATCCAATCATATTTTATGCAGGAGGGGCTTGGGGTGCAGGATGTAACTAATTGCTTAGGACATAAGAGGGTATTTATGAAATATACTTTGTCGATAATCTTGATCTGTTTGGCACCATTTTCGGATGCCAAAGAAGTCTGTTTACCACTGACCGCTGCGGGTGATATCAGCATGAAGCTGGTGACTGCTGAACAAGAACAAGTCAGTAAGTCGAAGGAAGTATTTTCTGCTTTTATAAAGTACGCTAAAAAGGATGATATCAAAGGCATCATGTCAACGTATTCAAAGTATGACTCTAGCGATGCAAGTCTTCAAAAGGCCTTAAGACAAACACCTGATAAGTTCTCGCTTTATAATGCAATTACCAAAACTACATTTGGTGATAGTTTTAAGTGGGGCGATTATGTGGTCTCGTTAATCGAGTATGAATATCAAGGCCAAACTGCACGGATGGTGCAAGGTTTTTTCTGTACAAAATATGCTTGCCAAGTAAGTGATGTGTTCGATCGACCTGCTGTTGCTGAGGATCAAATTTTACGCTTTTTCGAGCAGTATCGATTTTCAGGGTGGAATGGCAAAACCTGCCCATCTAAAAAAACAGCCTCTTTTCCTGTTTACCCGACTGCTAGTATCAACAAAAAAATTAACCCTTTAACGGTTTTTATCAATACACCGGTTGAGCCCTTAGGTAAGGGTAAAAAGCTAGGCATTGTTAAGGACTTTTCAGATTGTAAAGAAAGGCTTCTAAAGCAAAAAGCACAAAGCCCCGCCAAAACTGAATCAGTTGTTTTGATGAATGATTTTGTTGGTACGTGTTCGAAAAATATGGATGCTTACAGTTTGGTTCCTGTTGTTAAGGTCTCTGACATCGATCGCTTAGCGTATATGACAAGTGATCCTTTTTTAAATTTGTTCCATGACGGTGAATTTACCCGGTTGTATCAAATTTCAGATGGACAAAATGATGTATCTGTTTATTTGGTTAATACGGCTAATGGCGAAAAATCCTTATTCCTTCTTCCATTAATTAAGTCTAATGGAAAGAGTTATTTCGACTGGGAGTATTTTGGGGGTGGTGCTGCGCAAAGTATTATGACGCCATTTTTCGTACAGCATTTAAGGAATCAGTTTCCTTTATTGTTTGTTGGTAATTCATAACAGATTGAAGGTGGATAGTGTTGACTAATGTGATATTTAATTATGTTCGCTCAAAGCGATCTGAGGCGTTCAAGAATGCATTTGTCTCGGTTGCAGTATTATTAATTAGTCTGTTTTGTCTTAACTTTTTACCAAATATTAAGGCGAATGAACAATTAATAATTTATGGCGTTTTAGCGGCTGTTTTTATAGGAATGTGGATTTTTCTTGTTATTCCTAACCTATTAAAAAACGGGCGTCTTGAGTATTACGTTGACCAAGAAATAGTTAGGTGTTTATTGCCTGATGGTGACGGCTATACCATACGAATTGAAGACATTGATCAGGTTGAGAAAATCAGATCAATGACAAGAGATAATTACGTTGACTATTGGATTAATTGTAAAAAAGGCGAGGATTATTTGATTCCTGCCATATTTGGTTTATCGCCACATAAGGTTTTGAAAGCGATAGAAAAAGCAAAGCCAGAATTAATTATTAAGAAGAAAGTCGACTATTGATTTATATAAAGTGATCGTTATAGCTAGTTAGATGTTTAAATTAGATGGAATTTTAATCATGTATATAAAAAAGCTGCTATTCATACTATTGTTTTTACCTACATTCGTATTTGCAGAAGAGTTTGAGCTTGATGATACGTGTGTAATTAATGTTTTAAATAGAACCGTTTCGGCTACTGGGAATGGTGACTTTACGCTTCCAAATGTGCCTTCTAATATGGGACTAATCCGTGCTCGGGCAACCTGTGTGCGAGAAGATAAGACGATAAGTGCACAAACTGATTATTTCTCGGTTACCAATAACCAGTCTACCAATGTTGGAGAGTTCAAAACAAAAGAACAGGGTATTCCAAAAGAAATTTTATTAAATGGTTTGCAAGAACCTATTAATGTTTTTGGAATTAATGAACTCATCCAGATCAATGCTCAAATCTTATTTAGTGATGGCACAACCGCTGCGGCTAGCCAAGAAAACGGTGCAAACTATATTTCCTCAAATTCAGCAATTTTTTCAGTTGGTGAGAATGGCTTACTCACATCTTTAGGAAATGGTGAGGGGATCTTGACCATACGAAAGGATGGTGTGCTCCGTATTGTACGTGTCAATGTGTTTAGTTTTGGTGATGCTGACGGCGATGGAATACCTGATGAATATGAAACACTAAATGGCCTTGATCCTACAGACCCGATAGATGCGTTTGAAGACCAAGACAATGACGGTCTTAGTGCGTTGGAGGAATTTGATGCTGGAACAAATCCGTTTGTGGCAGATACAGATGAAGATGGCATTAAAGATGGTGAGGAGTTAATAGAGGGTGAAGATGGTTTTATCACAAGCCCATTATTAGCTGACTCTGACGGAGATAGCTTATCCGACGCTGTGGAAATTGTGGTTGGGTCAGACCCTAATGACAGTGCAGACACGGATATGGCATCAGCGTTGGTGTCAATCAGCTCAAGTCCTTCAAGTGTCGTTATTACCTTTAATGCGATAGATAGTGAGACTAGCGCTCAATTAGCGATTAAAGGGGTGTTAATTGATGGTTCAGAAATAGATCTCACCGCGAGCTCAACCGGAACGAATTATTCTTCAAGTGACTTATCAGTTGCTAGTTTTGGACTTATTGACGGTAAGGTTTTTGGTGGGCAAGGTGGGAATGCCGTCGTTACTGTGACAAACAATGGAAAACAAACCTCTGTCAGCGTACTAGTGAAACAGTTTGAAGCAAAAGCGCTATCAGCGGTTAGTATTCCTGGCTATGCCAATAATGTCGACGTGAATGGTGATTATGCTTTCGTCGCAGCGGGTTCAGCAGGACTGCAAGTTGTTGATGTTTCTGATCGAAGTGCACCAACAGTTGTCGCAAGTTTAGATACTGACGGCACGGCTATTGACATAAAAGTGCTTGGCAGCTTGGTCTACATAGCTGATGGTGAATCAGGCCTAGTAGTGATTGATATTGCTGACCCACTCACACCAACACTCGTTAGCTCTTTTGATACGGCTGGTGTGACTCAAGATCTTCAGGTTGATTTTAATTATGCCTATCTTGCAAATGGCAGTACAGGTATTGAAATTGTAGATATATCTGAACCTAGCAAATTGACGAGCGTCGCTACATTACAAGGTTTAGGTACTGTTCGGGGTATTGATATTGAAGGCGATCGGTCAGTGGTCGTGGCTGATAATTCTTTAATTGTCCTGGATGTAACGGATAAACAAAGCCCTATGAGAATTGGCAGTGTTAATATTAGCCAAGCTAAGGATGTGGTTATAGATGGGGATTATGCACACGTAGCGGCATACTCATCGGGCTATCGTGTGGTCAATATTTCTAATCCTGCATCGCCTTTTATCGAGGGTGGTCAGGCAACGATTGCGCCAAGAGATGTACATTTAACTCGAGACTTTGCTTTCTATGCAGAGCAACTGTTCCCGAATGTGGTTGCTTTCGTTAATATTTTCGATCCTTCAAATCCTGTGTTCCAAGGTACTATTAATCTATCAGGTTTTGGTGATTATGCGGGTACAGGGATTTCACTAGATGCTAGTTATGCCTATATTACTGAAGAAAATTATGTCGTTCGCGCCGATTATGGCACAAGCGGAAATACTAAGCTTTTCATCGCGCAATATAGAGATATCAATGATAACAATGGTGTTTCACCAACGGTATCTTTAACGACACCGACTGAAGGTCAGGTTGTTGTTGAAGGTCGCCGTTTTACGATTAGTGCTAATGCCGATGATGATATTGCGGTTGCGAAGGTTGATTTCTTTATTAATGGTGAATTGGTTTTCCAGGATTCTACTTCGCCTTATCAATTGTCATATACCGTAACGGGTGGTCTGGCCTTACTTCAAGTATCCGCCACAGCAACCGACTTGGGTGGAAATACGGCCGACACAATACTTGTGAACGTGACGGTACAGCCTGATGGTGATGATGATGGCTTGGGTGATAATGAAGAAGTGGATACCTATTCTACTGACCCTGAAAACCCAGACTCAGATAGTGATGGTTTGCTTGACGGTGATGAAATTGCTTTAGGAACTGATCCAAACGACAAAGATTCTGACGATGATGGCATTGAGGATAATACCGAGGTTCTAAACCAGACAGACCCTCTCAACCCTGATATTACATCACCTATTATTTCTGAAACTGATCCAGCTGATGGGGCGACTGAAATACCTGAAAATTCTTCTATTAGTATTAAATTCAATGAGCCCTTGTTAGCGAAGTCCGTCACTAATGGCAGTTTATCTTTACTAAAAGAAGGTACGACAGACGTTGCTGGCAACTTGAAACTAATCTCAAGTAATACCGAATTATTGTTTACTCCTGATGCATTAATGGCAGACCTTACTGCTCACACCGTTAAGCTTATTGGTCTTAGGGATATGGCTGGAAATCTGATTGATGATACAACGGAGTTCGGCTTTACAACAGGTAATTTGATTGATACTACGCGACCAGAAATAGCTGACATTAACCCAACAAACAATGCGGTGGATGTGCCTGTAAATGCCGCGTTAACAGTAATAATGAGCGAAGCAATTAACCCTGGTACAGTTACGGACGAGAGTTTTGTAGTCATCGACCTGGCGAATAGCCTGAAGATCCCGGGCATCATCAGTGTTAATGATGATAAAACGGTTATTAGCTTTGTTCCAAATGCTGCATTTTTAGTGGGGCGCCAGCATCGTGTTTATTTAAGTTCAGAAATAACGGATCTGTTTGGGAATAACTTATCTGGAACATATAGATACTTTACAACCTCTTTCGAGTTAGATGGTGACGCACCGCTTGTTGAGGTGACGAACATTAGCCATGGTGATGTGAATGTACCCTTAAATGCGAAGCTTATTGTTCGTTTTGATGAACCAATTAATGCACTTTATCTCTCTAAATTAAAACTCAAGTTAGATGGAGTTGATGTAGCGACGGCTCATGTTCTTGCAAATGACCGACGTACCGTCACTCTAACACCGAACGAACTGCTTACTGCGGATAGTAGTTATACCTTAGATATTGACAATATTCAGGATTTAAGTGGGAACCTGATCCCTAGTGCAGTCGTTATTGGTTTTAATACAGGCGCTGAATCGGACACTACGCAAGGTGCGTATACAAGCTTCACTCCAACCCACAATACAATTGATGCTCCCTTAAATATAGAATTAAGCGTTCGTTTAAATGAGCGTGTGGCACCCACATCTGTATCTACTGCTACCTTCTACCTACAAGACCTTACTGTGAATAAACCGGTTCAGGGGCAAACAACTCTAAGTGAAGGCAATACGCGTTTAAGTTTTACACCCAATGTTGATTTATTGCCGTATCACAAATATCGCTTGTACTGGAGTTATGGCACATTTTTACTCGACTTGGCAGGTAACCGAATCGGCTCGTACCATTATACTGACTTCACGACCAGTGACTCTGCGGTTGGAACGAGCTTAACCGTTGTGCCTAGTTTTGTGGATGGCGCGGCAGAGATGCCATTGAATACACGGTTGGTATTAAACTCTGAACGATTACTAAGTCCTTTATGTGTCAGTGATACTGTCGCCACACTCACTGGCGGTGCTAGTCCGTTAACCCTCGATGCAGCCTTGCTCAGCCAATATCAACTAGCTCTAACTGTGCCAGAAAATCTCCTTGCCTCTACGAGCTATCAGCTCACAGTAACTGGTGTGTGTGATTATTCGGGCAATGAACTTGCAGCGTATACGATTACATTTACCACCGGCACCGATACAGAAGCCGATACGGCTTACCCAAGAGTTTCCACTGTTTCGCCGCTGAATACAGCCATAGATGTTGCCGCGAATTCTAATGTAGTGATCACTTTTGATGAAATTGTTGACCCTCATACGCTTGCTTCTATAGAAGTACGTGTAAATGGTTTAACTGGTAATGTGGCAGGTGATTTCACAGCGAGTGGTAATGTGGTGACTTTCACGCCTCTTGATCCTTTCCCCGGTGAACAGCGTATTAATGTGTATGTATCTAAAGTGGCTGATTTCTCGGGTAACGCATATACCTCACGACAGTTCAGCTCCTATTTTACCACGGCACCTAATCTTGATAACCAGGTGCCAACAGTCGTGAGTGTTTCTCCTGCTGACAATAGTTTAGATATTAACCCTAGCCAACCTGTGGTTATTACCTTCAGTGAATCATTAGACTCCAGCACCCTAAATAATACCCATTTTGTATATTGGGCGAATGGCGCGTTAATTACGCCAACAGTTTATCGTTCGACAGATAATCGTACCGTCACATTAAATGCCAGTTTACCTAGTGAAAGTCTCGTGACTTTGATTGTAACTAACAACGTTAAAGACTTATCCGGTAATGTTTTAGCCGATTTCACAAGTATCTTTACAACTGGGGTGGCGGATACGGATAGGCAGCGACCTAGTATTGTTCGACAATATCCTACTAATGGCGCAACACAAATAACTGATAAAATTGTGCTTTATAGTAATGAACGTTTAGATAGTAATAGTATTACGGATGCTTTTCATATTGCGCAAAATGGTATATTAATTTCTGGTACGACTACTATTTCAGTCGATGGCCAAGTGATTGAGTTTGTGCCTGATAATACCTTTGAATCGAACGCTTTAGTTCATATCTATCTGCAAAGCACAGCGACTGATTTGTCTGATAATGCTTTATATAATTACCAGACTTACTTCCGTACGCCAGCAGAGGTTGGGGACCTGATCGGCGTGCGTCCAACGCCCGTAATATATAGTCCTACAAACGGTTCCACCGATATACCTCTGAATCCGAAGTTACAAGTTCGCTACAATGAAATATTAGATGCTTCGACGGTGAATGATACGAATGTCATGCTACTTGATGCCAATGGTATTACTGTCGATGCTACGGTTAACTTAGCTGCTGATGGCATGACGATTATGATAGCCCCCGTCAGTTTGCTAATACAAAATGCATACTATTATGTGCGTGTGACTGATGGCGTTGCTGATACAGAGGGAGATGCTTCCTATTATTACAGTGGTTTATTTGGCTTTACTACAGGTGAAACAGCGGTAGAAGATACGCAATCTCCTACTGTCTTAATGATGAGTCCCGCCAACGGTTCAACAAATGTGCCTTTGAATGCTCAATACTATGTGCGTGTAAATGAACGTTTGAATCCATTGAGTTTCCCTGTTGATGCTGGTCTGAATGTGATGTTTTCAGCGAATGATAAAGAGGTCAGTTATGCGCCAGTAGATATTATTTTACCTATGGATAGTGAGGTTACAGAGAGTGTACCCACTATGACAGATATTGCTGGCAACCAAATAACAACCTTCAGTACGACGTTTAATACGGCAAATAGTATTAACTTGGATCGGGTAAGTATTATTAAGAATTCTCCAATATCCGGGGCGACAGATGTTGCTGTTAATACCAGTATGGCTGTCAAATTATCTACAGCTATTGATCCCGTCAGCATTACTTCAGATGGCGTCTATTTAAGAGATAGTGAGAATAATACTGTTGTTGCCGCCACCGTTAATCTGGCACCAGATGGAAAAACCATTACTATTATACCGGACGAGGCTTTAAAGGTAGGGCGACGTTATTACTACTACATTTATTATTTAAGAGATCTCGCTGGTAATAGCACGTATAACAACTCTTACTATTTCGATACCAGCTTTGAAACGGATAGCACGGCACCGGTTATTGAAGGCATAAGTCTTGTCGACGGCCAAATTGATATACCTACCAATATGCAGTTGCGTATTCGTTTTAATGAACCGATTAATAATGTGAGTTTCTTCGAAGGCGAGCAAGTATTCATAGAAGATGCTAATAATGTTCGAGTGCCATTCAATACCAGTCTGGATGCTAGCCAAACAGAGTTGTTATTAATTCCTGCACAAGTATTAGCTCCAAATAGTAATTACAGCCTAACGATCCAAGACATTACTGATAGGTCCGGCAATGCTTTAGCGACCAGTACAAATATACAATTCACTACTGCGAGTTCAATTGATAACCAGATAGGAGTTTATACAGATTTTACTCCAAAAAACGGTACGACTAATGCGCCATTGAATATAGCGTTAAGGGTACGTTTGAGTGAGCGAATTGACCCACTGACCATGAATGCCTCATCTTTCTATTTGCAAGACCTAACATTGAATAAAAAGGTAGTGGGCGTATCTACCTTAAGTGAAAATGACACGCATTTAAGTTTCGTACCTAATGTTGACTTATTGCCGTATCACAAATATCGCTTGTATTGGAGCTATGGCACATTTTTACTCGATTTAGCGGGTAACAGAGTGGGCTCGTATCATTATACTGACTTCACCACCGGTGACACTGCTGTTGAAGCGAGTTTAAGCGTTGAACCAAGTTTTGTAGATGGCGCGACCGAAATGCCACTCAATACACGTCTGGTATTACATTCTGAACAATTGTTAAGTTCTTTATGCGCTGACGATACCATTGCCACACTTACAGGTGGCGCTAGTCCGTTAACGCTCGATGCCGTCTTGCTCAATCAATATCAATTAGCTTTGACTGTGCCAGAAGACCTACTAGCTTCAACTGCATATCAAATTAATATAACAGGCGTATGTGATTATGCAGGCAATCAGCTTCCGGAGTATACGATAGCCTTTACAACGGGAACTGGTACTGAAGCTGATACGGCTTACCCAAGAGTGTCTACCGTTTCGCCTGTGAATACCGCTATTGATATTGCAGCTAATTCTAATGTTGTGATCACGTTTGATGAAGCCGTTGATCCTCATACGCTTACTTCTATAGAAATACGCGTAAATGGTTTAACTGGTAATGTGGCTGGGGATTTCACTGTGAGTGGTAATGTGGTGACTTTTACGCCTCTTGACCCTTTCCCAGGTGAACAGCGCATTAATGTGTATGTGTCAAAAGTGGCTGATTTCTCGGGTAACGCATACACTTCACGACAATTCAGCTCCTATTTCACTACGGCGCCCAATATTGATAACCAGGTGCCAACAGTCGTGAGTGTATCACCTGCAGATGCAAGCTTAGATGTTAGGCCGAATCAGCCAGTGGTTATCACGTTTAGCGAGTCACTTGATTCAAGTACGGTTAATAATAATCATTTCTTTTTCTGGGTGAATGGCAGTTTAATTCAGCCTTCTGTTTATCGTTCGACGGATAACAGAACCGTAACATTGAATGCAAGCTTGCCCAGCGAAACCATCGTGACCTTGATTGTAACCAATGAGGTGAAAGATCTATCGGGTAATAACTTAGCTGATTTTGCGAGTATTTTTACGACGGGGGTCGTGGATACAGATACACAACGACCCAGTATTGTAAGACAGTACCCTGCTAATGGAGCAACACAAAAAACTGAAAAAATAGTGCTCTATAGTAATGAACGTCTTGATAGCGCTAGCATTACAAATGCTTTCTATGTTGTTCAAAATGGTGTGCCAATTTCTGGTAGCACGAGTGTATTAGTGAATGGCCAAGTGATTGAATTTGTGCCTGATAATACCTTTGAATCTAATGCGCTAATTCATATTTATCTACAAAGTACCGCGACGGACTTGTCAGGAAATGCCTTATATAACTATAAAACCACATTTACTACGCCAGCAGAGGTTGGGGATCTGATTGGTGTCCGTCCAACACCGGTAATCTATAGTCCGACAAATAGTTCTGCTGATATTCCTTTGAATCCGAAATTACAGGTTCGCTACAATGAAATATTAGATGCTACGACGGTGAATGATACAAATGTCCTCTTACTTGATGCGAATGGTGTTGCTGTTGATGCTGCGGTTAATTTAGCTGCTGATGGTGTGACTATTACTATAGAAGCAGTCAGCTTGTTAGCACAAAATGCATACTATTATGTGCGTGTGACTGATGGTGTTATGGATACAGAAGGCGATGCATCCTACTATTATAGCGGCTTGTTTGGTTTCACTACAGGTGAAACTGCGGTTGAAGATACACAATCCCCCACGGTCTTAATGATGAGTCCGGCAGATGGCTCAAACAACGTGCCTTTAAATGCCAAATATTATGTAAGAGTAGATGAGCGTCTGAACCCGTTGAGCTTCCCAAGTAATGCAGGTCTAAATGTAACGTTCGCAGCGAATGACCGAGAAATCAGTTATTCCCCCATAACTATCAACTTACCTAAAGATAGTGCCGTGACTGAAAACGTACCGAGTGTGACTGATATTGCTGGTAATCAAATTGTCGCGTTTAGCTCAACGTTTAATACAGCAAATAATATCCTTCTCGACAGAGCATCTGTAATTCAAAATACGCCTGTATCAGGAGCGACAGATGTTGCAGTAAGTACGTATATTACTGCTAAGCTATCAGCAGAAGTTGATCCAGTTAGTATCACGGAAAGTGGTGTATATTTACGTGATACTGTTGATAACACGACTGTTGCAGCCAGCGTTAGTCTTTCAAATGATGGAACAACCATTACACTCGTTCCTGACGATGCGCTTACCCTTGGGCAGAGGTATTATTACTATATTTATTATTTAAGAGATCTTGCTGGGAATAGTATCAATAATAATAGTTTCTATTTTGATACAGCTTTGGTCAGTGATAGCACTGCGCCAACCATCGAAGCGATCAGCTTAATCGATGGGCAAACAGGTCTACCGACAAATAGTAAAATACGTATACGTTTTGATGAACCGATCAATAAAGTGAGCCTCTTTGAGGGTGAACAGGTATTTATTGAGGATGCCGGTAGTACGCGTATACCTTTCAATATGAGCCTGAATGCAAGTCAAACAGAGCTTATATTGACACCGACTCAGGTACTAAGTGCCAATACTACTTATAGCTTAACGGTTCAGGATGTTGAAGACCGCTCTAGTAATGTGTTGGCGAGTCCAGTAAATATAGACTTTACCACTGGTGATGGCATTGATCATTTAACCGGTTCTATTCTATTCGCTTCGCCATTTACTGCCGCTGTTAATGTGCCCGTTAATACCTTAATTGAGGCATCTTTGTCTGAGGCGATGGATCCCGAAACGCTTACCAGCGATAGCTTCTATTTATATGATAATACTGACGCAGTGGTTGTGGCAGGTGTACTGGGGTTAAGCGAAAACAATACACGTATTACACTAACACCGACTGCTAATTTAACGGCAGACCATGAGTATTCAATCTTCGCAAGTTATAATTATGCGAGCGGAATAAACTTCTTACTTGATCATGCCGGTAATATTATTGGGCGTACCTATGCAGCGTTAAGTACATTTACTGCTGGCAGTGGCTCGGATACGGCCATACCCGCTATTGAAGGTCAGAGCATTGCAGATGGCTTGACTGATGTGCCGACCAATGCACGATTTGTTGTTAAATTTGATGCCGACATTAATCTTATTTCGGTAGGTGACAGCATTACCTTAGAAGATCAAAGTAATGTGCCACAGGCTTTCACATGGGCCTATGATAAGGCATTGACATTACTTCGAGTGACGCCCACTAATGCACTGGACGCTAATACAACGTTTACTTTTAGCTTGAATGGCACGGAAGACTTTGCTGGTAACCAAATTGTTAGTGCTTTCTCTACAAGTTTTAGTACGGGGGCATCTACAGATACAACACAAGGCTCGATCATCGAGCGTGCACCTCTATCAAATGCCACGAATGTTCCGATAGATACAAAGATTGAATTTTTGTTGGACGAGCCTATCGACCCGCTAAGTCTCAATAGCACAAGCTTTCGAGTCAACGACAAAACGGATGCTGCCTATGATGTCACAGGCACTTTGAGCTTAAGTGTTAATAATACAAAGGTTACATTCACTCCTTCCACTAACCTGGATGCCTCGCATGAGTATGAAGTTTATATTAGCTATCGTTATTACAATGATGAAAATGCATATTTGAAAGATTATGTAGGCAACAGAGTCGGTTATCATACCGCTATCGCCATGAATTTCACGACAGGAACCGATGTTGATAGTAGTGCACCTCTTGTGAGTTCAACCAGTGTGATTGAAGGCCAAACAGGCGTTCCGATTAATGCACGTTTTGTAATTGAATTTGATGAAGACATTAATCACATAACACTCGTAAATAATATTACCTTAAAAGATGACCTCAATACGGTGTTTGATTTCTCTTGGTCATACAATGCAGGATTAAGGCTAATTACCTTATTGCCTGATACTGATTTAAGTACAAATACAGCGTATACAATAACCATAAATGGCGTTGAGGATTATACTGGTAATCAAATGACAACCGCCGTGACAACCAGTTTTACAACAGGAACGGAGTCGGACACAAGTCAGGGAAGTATTGCTTTAATATCCCCTATTAATGGTGCGAGCTTAGTCCCCACAAATACTTTGATAGAGGTATTGCTAAGTGAGGCGATAGACCCGCTTAGTCTGAATGCAACCAGCTTTAGAGTGTATGACAGAACCGATACGGCTTACGATGTTACCGGTACTTTAAGCTTGAGTGAGGCGAATACTAAAATTTCGTTTGTACCTACAAGCGAATTGGATGCTACCCATGAATACGAACTGTATTTAAGTTACCGTTATTTCAATGATGAGAATGCCTATTTGCATGATTATTCAGGGAATAGGGTAGGGTACAGTACTGCGTTTGCAATCAAGTTTACAGTTGCAGAGGTTGCAGATACCACAGCGCCAACGGTGAATGCGCTGAGTCTCGCTGATGCACAAGTTGATGTTCCTTTAAATGCTCGACTGGTGCTTGAATTTGATGAGGCCGTTAATACTGTTTCATTAGCAAATAGCCTAAACTTAAAAGATGATTTGGATGTTCAGCAGCCAATGAGTTGGATTTTCAACCCAGGCTTAAGTTTGTATAACTTGATACCTGATGCTGAACTTGATGCCTCGACCCTATATACACTTACAGTAAATGGTACAGAAGACTATGCCGGCAATGTACAAACACCTGCGTTCGTGTCGACATTCACAACCTCTGCTGTGACGGATACTGCTGAAGGAACGATATTAACTGATTTTCCTTTGAATGATGCAACGGGTGTTTTGGCGAACACAACGATAGAAGTAACTCTGAGTGAAGCGATTGATCCGCTGAGTTTGAGTTCGACCAGTTTTAGAGTGTATGACAGAACTGATACTGCTTATGATGTGACTGGAACGTTGGCTCTTAGTGATGGAAACACCAAAGTGACATTTACCCCATCTAGTGATTTAGATGCAGGGCATGTCTATGAGGTTTATGTCAGTTATCGTTATTTCAATGATGAAAATGCTTACCTACATGATTTTTCAGGAAATCGTGTAGGCTATCACACCAGTTATGCTTCTAAATTTACGGTGGCACCATGATGACTAAAAAAGCTTCAGTATCCATAGCGTTAACGCTGATGATTGCAGGGGGATATATGTTATGGGATGGGAACAAACGAGCACTAAGTCCTGTAGATCTGCATCATGCTAAAAAACAGCAAACAGGGGTAAAACAGGTAGACACTAATGCTGAATATGCGAACCTTATTAAGCGTCAGGCTACGCCGATAGAAATATTTAAGTTGAATGACAATGAACATGCCGCCTTAGTTGAAAAGAATAACGAACTCGACCAGAAAATGGCAAAAATTATTACGGATTATAACGACAACTTATCTGATTTAGAGGAAAGAGAGAAAATAGAACGTCAGTTAAAGCAAAGTAGTGATGAGTACAAAGCTACAGTGCTAAAACTGGCTAAAAACGAACTCGCTCAACGAGAAAAATAAAACCAGAACCTTAATGTGAGTTATTTTTTAATGAAGTACACTAAAATATTGCGTGACTTTTATGTTTTAACGGCAGCATTTTTTTCCTTTTGTGTTCAGGCGCAAGCCTTAGAAGTTCCAGACAAAGAAACCCACAAGTCTTTCTTGTTAGAAACATGGAAGCCAGAAAAACCATCTTTGGTTGTTTTTAAAGACCCATCATGTCCTTATTGTGTTCGTGACCTCAAAAAAAGAGCTCAGCTACAAAACTATAATGTATTTTTATTCTGGTCACCCATTCTGGGTGAACGTAGCTTAGATCACGTGAATACCTTCTTTAAATGCCCCTCAAGCAGTGACCAAATTGTATTGGATGCGGTTATTGAAAGAGTGAAACCGGTATGTGATGGTGAGTTTAAACAAAAAGAGTTTAACTTAAATAAAAAAATGGCTGAGAATTACAGTCCGAATTCTGTTCCTCAATATTGGTTAGGTGGTCGGCAAGTAGGGCTTACAAGTTTGAAATTGAGTCAGAGTATCATTGATGCCGAATCCGTTATAAGTGCGAGCCCAATTAAGATAGATTGGTCACGTTATGGGGTGAGTGCAGTGAACAAGCCAAAAACTAGCCGACATAATGTTGGTATTGTTTTGCCTGAAAATACACGGTTAACAGAGCAGGCAATGAGCTTGCTGGCAAAGAACACTAGGTATAACTGGTATTTATTTGTTGATCGTACGGGCGATCAAGGCTTTTCTGAACTTTGGTGTACGCATAAAGCACTCGTTTGTACGAAAAAAACTATGACCAAATTTGAGAAAAATAATAAAGAATTCAAACTGCTAACTGGTTTGAGTAATAGCACTAAAACGCAATATGTTTTTGAAGGAAAAACCTTGCTGAATGCTGAAAAAAAATATCTGATACCTAAAATGATTATTGCAGCTACTACCCCTAATTCAGAAGGCTAGAAAGCTAACTCTAGTGTATCCTCAGCCATATCTACAATGGGTAAACTTATGCTCTCATCCTCTAAGGCCCAGCTAGAGTAATCGTGATTAAATTTTCTATAACGTAAACGGACTTTTGCTTCCAGAGGTGCTTTGGCCCAGTTTGGAATTTCAAACTCGTAGGATTGAATATCTGCTTTTCCCGGGGCAAGTAAGTTACCGTAACTTTCACCGACAGCATTGAATAAATCATGCTTCCATACCCGTTTTCCTTGACGGTTTACTAGGCTAGAAAAATAAAAACGGGCGTCTTTATCTACTTTATTTTTATCATTGATTGTACCGCTTGTGTATACATCTTTTCCTTTTGCATCTGTGACGACTAGTTCTATCCATGGTTGGTTAATATCGATCGTACCTGCAGGGAAGAAGTGACCAATGCGGTCACTGGATACGCTGGCATGTAATCGGGCTACATTTACCTCACCCGTTTCATTTTTTTCTTGATGGAGCGTGATGGATAAACGATCTGCTTGAAGAAATTTAGTCACAATTTCAAGTTGCTCCAGATCGCCTAAAACATAAGGTACGGCAGTGTTTGCAGCCGGGGTTCGGTGTGAACGGTGTTTACCATCTTTATTAGCCGATGGATCGTCACTGTCGACTAATGGAAAGTGGCAGTCTTGGCAGCGATAGGACTTCTCATCGGCATAGTTTTTATTGCTATGTGTTGAGAATGGGCCTTCAACCCAAGCCTGATACTGGCTTTGTAATTTTACCCAGCCCCAGTCGTTGAGATCCTTATCGATATACTGTTCGTGACAGGTTGCGCAGTTAACGGGGTCTGATAATACATCTCGTGCCATATCTAAGCGATGTTGCCGGGGATTGATTTTAATTAAGTAGTTTGTGATTTCAGTCGTGACTAAATGATCACTATCACCAAACAAATAATCTTGCTCCGGCTGATAAAGATAACTACCAACGCCCTCAAGACTGATCGCTTTACTAATGCCATGACAGCCCATGCAACTAACGCCTTCTTCAATATGCATTCCCTGTTTTAATTGGCCGCCTGAAGATAGCTCGCCACTTAGTAAAGCAATGGGCATATGACAACCCGCGCAGTAGCGCGTTGCAGAAATTCCTTTTTTATCGACCAATGAATGCAGGTTTTTTTGGAAGAAGGGGTCCGATGCAGAACGACCATGCATTGAGGATTGCCATTCCTTTGTAATTTGTGAATGACAAACACCGCATTTTTCTGATCGCCCAATTCTTCGCGCATCTAAAAAAGAATCAGTTGATGTTTGTGCCAGGCTGGGCAGAAACTTTCCAGGGCCGTAATCTGCTTGAAAGGGGAAAGCTGCTTGGTCGTCAAAGTTTGTCGTTCTAGCATCATATAAAAGGCTTAATAAGAAAATAAGTACAACTGAGCCGGCAGTATAAGCACCTAAGTTAAATGCAAATTGCTTGTTAATCGTCTGGGAAAAACTCGAACGTTTTATCTTTTGGGACTTGGCGGTATTTGTAATCCAGCGATACAAAAACAAATGCGTTAAAACAAGAGAAATAACGGCAATGCCACTAGCAATGTGTAATTTATAAATCCAGCGCAGCGCTTCATATTGCCCGATGATAGCAATAACAATCCCGGTTACTGAGACTAGCGTAAAGATCAATAAGCTAAGCCAGCCAATAGAGGCTTGACCGGGGCGTTTAAAACCTTGCGCTAAGCGAATGTGCTGAAAGGCAAATACAATAAAGACATAGACTAGCCAAAAGCCTGTCAAGGTATGAAAAAGGTAAGTCCATTGTTGCCATGTATCATGGCCATTAAAAAACCATGTAATAAAACCATTAAGTGTGACTAAAAATAAGAGACTCAAAAAAGTATTCACATATCTCTGTTCTTTCTTTAATAAAGCTGATCCCTGTAATGGTGAATTCTTTATAGTCACGGCCTATTCAACTTCCTTTCGAATTTTGATCGGAATATCTAAACTGTCCCAAGCCATATCAATAATAGGAATCTTGATATATTGGTCTTTTAACGCCCACTGGGCATACCGCTCATTAAGTTTTCGATATTTTAGCGTTGCTGTGACAGTGATAGGGGATTTAGCCCAAGCAGGAATTTCAAAGCGATTATGAACAATGTCAGACTCACCGGCCTTAATAACGCGCTTAAATGACTCGCCGACCATATTAAATAAGTCATGACGCCAAACAAGTTTTCCATGACGGTCAACAGGGAGTGAGCGGTAAAAATAGGCGTCTGGGTCGACGATATTTGTTTTTTCATCAATCAGACCACTATCAAATATGAGTGAGCCCTCTGCATCCATGACAAGGAATTCGACCCATGCCTGGTTGATATCAATGGCTCCACCAGGGAAGTCATGTCCAACGCCTCGGTTGCTAATGACCGTATAGATATTGGCTGTTTCACCGATATAAAAATAATAAGGTGCTTCTTCGAAATTTCTAAGGCTTTCATCCAGCGCATGTAGTGTTTGAAGCGCATCTTTTCGATTAGGCTTGTCGATACTAACGCGTAATTTATTAGATTGTAGAAATTTTTTGGTCTCTTCGAATTGATTAAGATCACCACGTAATAAGGGGAGAAAGGTATTTGCTCCAGGAAAGTGGTGAGACCTTATTTTTCCGTCTGCATTTGTAGAAGGGTCTATTGCGCTGACGAGAGGCATATGGCAGTCCTGGCATCGGCTAACGACATCATCAGAAAACCCTTCTTGGTGTTGTTTTGAATATGGGCTTTTTAACCAAGCACTATACTCATCTTGCATTTTGACCCAGCCCCAATTATTCATTTCTTTATCCATAAATTGCGTATGACAAGCAGAACAAATTTTTGAGTCACGTAAAATATCTTTGCCTAAATCTCTTTTGTGTTGGTCCGGTTTCGTTTTAAGAATTAAGTCATGAATACGTAACAATATCGGGTTAGTACTTCTTTCAAACAAGTAATCCTTAGCAGGTTTGAATTTAAAACTGGCGACGCCTTTCAAATGTTGTAATGAGTCAATACCATGGCAACTCATGCAAGAAATTCCTTCATGATTTGCAGGTGTATTTGGGATTCCTCCATGCTTACCGCCCGGCGTCAACTCTCCTGTTAAGAGGGCAACTGGTGCATGACAACCTTCGCAATAACGAGTGGCGCTGATGCCCTTGTTTTTTTCCAGCAAGTTTACATTCGTAACATAGGCCGGGTCAGATGCTGCCTGTTGATGAATGGATGAAATCCATTGCTTGCCTACATCTTCATGGCAGTTTAAACAACGCTGTGAATTGGCAATTTGCCGCGTGTCTATAAAGGCATTGTTATCTGTTTCTGTTTGACTGGGTCTGAAGCGGTGTTCACCATAATTGTACTGGTAGTCATTAACAGCCGCTGTCGTTGAATAGGGCTCTAGATTATATTGATAGACGACTGTTGCGAAGGTAATGGTGAGTTGAATGGCAATGTTTACACTGATAAAAATTTTTAAAGTATTTGTAGGAATGCTGGGGTAAGCTCTTATATTTTGTTGTTTTCGTTTTTCTGGTAGTTGCTTAATGTGCAAGAACAGATGCAATACAATGATTAAAATAAAGACAATAGCACTAACAATATGAATTGTGTAAACCCAGCGGGCATTTTCTAGTTGTCCGTAAAATAATAAGTGCCAGCCGGAATATACAAAGCCAAGATAGAATAGAATGCTTAATAAACCGCTGATAAGAACACTTGCTCTACGAAAACCAACCGTACGTTTGAAGTGCACATATAAATAGGGTAGTAAAGCAAAGCTACAAGCGATACCGGTAATGACATGTGCAAACACTGCCCATTGTAACCAAACGGTATGACTATTAAATATGTAGGTCGTAAAGCCTGTAATCGCACAAGCAAGTGTCATCGCACCACAAGTTGGTGTAAAGGATGTTTCTCTCTTTAACAGATTCTTACTATTTATCATTGGCTGTAAACTGGTTATTAAGAAAGTTGAGTACAGATTCAGTATCTACCTGTGTAAGTAATGCCGCTGCTGTTAATCGTGATTGATTGCTGAATTGTATGTTTTTAAGCATCTCCCACAACTGAGCTTTAATGCTAGGTGTTAAACCTTGATGAACTAGGATCTCCAGTGCTTTTAAATTATCTGGCCTTGATCGTGATTCTGGCTTAAGTGAAAGTACGTGATTGAGAAGCATTGTTTTTGCAATGACACGGTCCACTTTAGCGGCTTTAAGTAATAACTTGACTTTACTGTGCTCATTTTGGGTTTTATCAGCCATAAAAGTTGTTAAAGCAAGTCGTTTTTCAAGTTGGGTTAGTTTCTCCTCTGCCAAATATGGTGAATTTAAAAGACAGTTTAGATAAGGGTAGCTCAGTCTTTCTGAGGTATAAATTGCTCTGGAGTTGTTTGTCATAAGTGGCGCCGTTATAGAAAAGACCGCTTCATTGCTTATGCATAAATCAAAAAGACGTTCGTGTTGAATAATTGAAAGTTTTTGAGCAGTCAGTTTATTGAATAGTTTATTGGCTACTTTTCTGGGTAACTGAGGCAGTAGTGTGATTACATCGTTAAAAAAATCATTGTCTTTGATTGCATTGATGGTGATTTGAGATGTAAATGATTCTGAAAAAGTCATAAAGATATTTCTGTTCTTTGTAATTATTTCTTTAAGTATGCTTAAGGGTTGGTTCTCTAGGAATTGCTCAAATAAGTGTATTGCATTAGGGGTATTTATAGAGGCTAAAGCCGATAATGCTTGAAGCTGGATAGATTTTTTTGTGTGTTTCAAGCCTATGTCAATAATACGGCTTTGATTTGTTAATTTACTCGCTCCAATGGCCGTGAGTATTGCAGATAGATGCGCTTCTTGTAATTTCACGGAGTTGTTGGCGAGACTGTTTTTCGAGATAGACACGTCCTGGAAGATAAGGCGGTTTAACATAGTATCTAATTGTTTCTTAGGAAAAACGATCGCATCAGGATCCGTCAAAAGTAAGGTTAAAACTTGATAGCGTTTGATAAACCATGCCGTGTTTAAACTTAGACTTTTATGGCTAAAAAATGACAGTAAATGTGTATTTAATGACGGTTCACTTAAGCGGTATAACGCGATGAGCGCAGTCGCGATTATATCGGCTTCGGATTCAGGTGATTGAGCGATAAGCATGAGCTCATTTCTTGCTCTGGCGTCTCGTACAAGGCCTAATGCCCGAATCGAAGCCATTCTTACTTCTGTCTGTGTGGATTCATTTGCAAGCTTCAGTAAAGGTAAAATAGCACGTTTATTTTCAGCTTTAGCAAGGGCATTTGCCGCACAAATCTTAACGCTAGGTGTCGCGTACTCAAGTAGTTTTATGAGTGGTGAAATCGCTAGCATTTTCCTATGTATAACGGCTTCTTCTTCATTAAAAAAGAAACCGAAGGTTTGTGTCGCTTTGCATTGAACTTGAGGGCTCGGGTCATTAAGTAAGGGCAATAACCAAACAATACTCGACTCAAGTTCCGCATGTTTAAGTATTTTAATACTGAGTAATCGAAGTTCAATATTGTCACTTTCAAGGGCATTTCGAATAAAAGAAATATAGAAATGATATACCTCTTGGTCTATCGCCTTAAGAATTGAAATTTTTACAGCATCAGTACTTTGATGCCAAATTCCCCACAGTTCATTACGCGTTTTTTCTGAAGGAGATTTCATTAGAATATGTGAGTAAATGGTGAGCGATTGCTCATTTAACGTTTGCTGTAACCGCGAAGTATAGGAGGGCAGGATTTGTGGTAAGGGGGATAGTGAATGGTCTTCTTTCTTAATACTAATATATTGATTAAGACTGACCTTATCAAAGGTGGAAACGTTTCCGTCAGGCCAGTATAGGTTTAGTTTTTTAATAGATTTACTTAGGCCCAAGCCAATATGTACTCTTGGGTCGCTTTGTGACAAGAAACTCTGTTTGGTGCCTAGTCTGCGTTTGAGTGTGAATAAATCAGTCGTTATTTCTACTACTGCGCCATAAAGATTCTGTTTGGTATTTTGGCTTAATAAATCAAGACCGAGCCATGCATGTTTGTTTGTGTTTTTGTTTTCAAGGATCTGTAAGGCATCATTATTATTGCTGACAATAATTTCAAGCTTCCCGTCATTATTCAGGTCAACTGAAACTAGTCCGCGAGAAGAGTAAGGGTGTTGTTGGCTGCTTAATCCTTTTTGGTGCTTGAAATGACCGTTACCCTTATTGATGAATAAACTGTTTTTTTGTGCTTGTGGAACAAAATGTGAGTCGCCATCCGGTAATATCATACCATTGGCAACATAGAGGTCTTGAAAGCCATCATTATTGAAATCGCCAGCAGCACTCCCCCAGGATGTGAAGGGTAGAAGTTTAGCTTGTGATAGACCACTAGACCAAGCCTCATCGGTGTAGATTGTATCTGTCTCGACCATTTTTGGTGATGTATTATCATTAAGAAAAACGGCAGGGTGGCTCATACCTCTAGTCATAAAGTATTCAATGCTGCCATCATTTGTGAAATCAGCAGCCGTCAGATTGTGGGCGCCAGCGACTTCAAAAGAAGCATAGCGTTCTTTACCTCTTGAAAATTCTAAGCCATGCTTGTTAATGAATACTTGGTTGGGAGAGTTATGATCATTAATTACGATTAGGTCTAACCAGTGGTCATTATTTAAATCAACCCATTGAGCGCCTAGACTGCGACCTAGTGAATTTTCAACACCAAGTTTCTGAGTAACATCTTCAAACATGAAACCACCTTTATTAATATAAAGTTGGTTCGGCTCAGGATCATAAAGCCTTGGGTCAAATGCAACATTGTTAGTGACCTGAAAACCGCTGGTATGCTCAAATGTTTTGGCACCTTTTTTATAGCGAATATAATTACTAACATAAATATCCAGCAAACCATCATTGTTATAATCGCCTAAGCTTGTACCGGTACTCCAGCGCTGATTACTAATGCCAGATTGAGTTGTAATCTCCTCAAATGTACTATCTCCGTTGTTTTTAAATAAAGTATTGCCATTAAAACCACTCACAAGTAAATCGCTGAAACCGTCATTGTTCATGTCTGCAGTCGCACAAGCCATTCCCAAAATACGTTTGTCCAAACCTGCTTCTGTGGTTATATCCTGAAAAGAATGGCCTTTATTATTGAGTAATAATTTATTCCCTCTGGTCTTATTCCACCACGACTTACTACCATAATGTCTAGAATGGCCACTCCCTCCAATAAAGAAAATATCCATCCACCCGTCTTTGTTAAAGTCAAAGATGCATACGCCACCACCGAGAGTTTCACTTAATGCGGATAAATGCTTTGAGCTTTGGGTATGTTTGTATTTAAGCCCCCACTGTAGGCTCGTGTCATGAAAATCTATAGCAACAGGGCTTTGTGGAGAGCTTTTGTTTGGATCATGATTGGAAGTTAGCAGTATAGATTCAGGTGGTGTTTGTTCGAATAGTATGCCTGCAAAGCAAAGTATGCTAACGGCTGAAATTAAAAAAACAAAACGTGAGTTCATTCTGATTTCATCTATAGATTAATGTTGAACCTATGAACTTCTATATTAAGTCAAACGAAAGGCTTGTCTATAGATATATGAAAAAATATTTTGACTAATAATTATGATTAAACACAATATATTGAATTTTCTAGAGATATTTTAGGTTTATCTTTTTTGAAAACACTCGATATGTCGAGGTTGTTTAGCTAAGTGAGTATTGTATAGAGTTTATTTAAACTATATAAAAACCGCTCATGAGGCGGTTTTTATATGGGGACATATCTGAATCAAGTTTGATGTATTGGTGTCTAAAATAAGCGTGCTTACGCGTCCGTTTTCATTCTTTTGCGTGTCATCACCAAGCCTAATAATCCCAGACCTAGCAATGACATACTTCCGGGCTCAGGTACTTGTTCTATTTGAACTCGCACAATCATATCCTGGTAGTCACGGTCACCGCCATTACCACCGTTTAAGTCAAGGTCTTCCCAACCAAGAATGTAACTGTTTTCCAACTCTGCAATTTCAAAGATAGCCACTTGGATATCATCATGAGTGTTCAGTTCATTTTCCGTAAACATTCGGTTGTTTTTAACGCCATTAGGGTCAATATAAAAACCAATGTCCAGCATGCTGCCAAAATCAATGACAGCACTTGCGCCTTTACTATCTGCACCTGAAAAGATTTGGTGGGGGCTGTTTGTCGCTGTGTCGTACCAACCGAATGTGGTGTTGTGCCGATAGCCTGCGAGTTCTTCTAAAATAATGGTACTTGCGCCAATACCGCTCCAGGTTTGAGCTGAAATCATATTCAGGGTTAAGCCTGACCCTGTTTCGTCTTCTAGCCCACTGAGTATGGTGTCGACATTATGATTAGGATTATCCCAAGATGAGCCAAACTCAAACCCATTCGTATTAACAACGTAAGCATTCGCTGTGAATGAGAAAAGTAAACCAAGTAAAGTAATGACAAGTTTATTCATATTATTCCTGTATAGATAAAGCTAGAAAGATATTTTTAGGTCAGTTAGTTGAAACTGAAAGCATTATCCCATGTAGAAAAAATAATAAAATACAGTCACTTACGATGTTTCAATTGTTCACTTATTACAGAGTGTAAAGAGTCAGACAGGTCTCATTTAGAGCGATAACTAATGCTACTTACAGAGTGTTGTGACAAATGTTTTCAATTTTTCTAAGGATTAAATTTGAAAAGATCGAACGGTAGGGATGCTTTTAGCGTCGAGGGTCCCGCAAGATTGTTTAGTTATTTTTTATATAGAGTTTCCAGTAAATCCCATAGATAGCGATTGGAATAACAAACTCTAAAATCATTGCCGGTATCAAAATACTCGCTGGTGGTCCTACGGACAAAAATGAAATTAAACGCCCAAGCCCACCAATAAAAAATGCCAAAGCAATTAAGGGAATAAACTTGTATTGTGCCTGAATATTTCTAGCGACCCAAAAGCAAAAGGCGCCATAAGCTAACCAAAAAACAGAGAAAAATCTTAATTCATTATCAACTGTCGGCTCTGCAATGCCTGTTGATCCAGGGATCGCAGAAGCGCCGCCAAATAAAACATTTAACCCGGTTATCGCGACCACGATAGCGATTGCATACAAAATATATTTTAGTGTTGATTCCATTCAATTTTGCCTCGATGTTGAATTCTATGTTTAAACGTTTGTCCGGATGAGCCGTTTGTTATGCGATTGTATATTTCATTTTATGACCACCAGTAATTTCGAAGCCATTGGCCTGATAGAAATCTACTGTTCGGTTAAATTCTGGTACGGGCGGAGTACACAGCTCTAGCCTTTTCCATTTTTTGGCTTCGGCGAACTTTATAATTTCACGGATTAGTTCTTTTCCTATGTCTTTAGAACGATATTCTGGCATCACGTAAAACTCTTGAATAATACCAAATGCACCTTCGGCATAGAGAGAATAACTTTCACACAAAGCACCAAAGCCAACAATTTCATTTTGATCGAGGGCGGCAATAACATTGTATAAACCATTGGAAACATAATTTTCACAAAGTCGAATAGCTAATGGCGCATCAACATCAAAATGTTTAATTCCAGTGCGCTCAATGATTTCATTCGTAAGGCACACGGCTAACTTAGCAATCTCTTTAGATTGGGACTTTTCAATAATTTGGTATTTCATGCGGTATCAAATCCTTGTCGCGCATAAGGCTTTTTTAAGCGCCTAGCTTTTCATATTTAATGGATGATTGGAAGTTTAAAGCGGTATGAAGACGACCCGAAAAGGGCCGATCATGTGTATAGTTTTCCTATTAGGGCTACATAATAGGCCATTCCCCGCGTTAAAAAATAATCTTCAGCTAGACTGCGCACTAATAGTCATAGATTTCCGTAGCGGCTTCCGTCATGTGGTAACCTGCTGTAGCAAACTTAGTCATCGATACTTGAGCCTTCATTATTCCGCTAACCCAAACAGGCGCCCATAGATCCTGGGTCACCATAGGCTTTTTTAAACTCACATAGACTATTTGATTCTCTGGAGGTGGTGGCGTGTGAACACATGCCCCCATATAGGGAACCAATAGAAATTCAGAAACCGACGAAGCATTAAACTTAATTGGAATCATATATCCCGGTAGTTTAATTTTTTGTTTATTTAATGATTTTACGATCGGGGCCATTTCTATTTTTGGTAGCGTTTCAAATCGACCATCGTAGGTTTCGCCTTCAAAAAACTCTGGCTCGTCAGGTACAACCGGTATCCATCCCTTTGGCATTAAATCATCCCAACTGACTTCCTTGTATTTGTCTGAGTGTGCCAATGGCGAAATAACCAGCATAAGTATTAATAAAATTCTTGGCGTATTCATTTTTGCTCCTAAAGTTTAATCGACATGCCGTCGGCTAATGATTGTTTATAGGCCCTATAGCCTGGAATGCTGCCGAGCAGAAAGCTCATACCGATTACCGCGGCAACAAGTTTTAATTGATCAGGGCCAAAGCTTGAGAGCGGAATATGAAGCCCATACCCTTGCAGTACAGATTGACTTACGACGATTGCGATCAGGAATAAAAGCACCCCGAGAATACAGCCTACTATGGCAAATAATAATGACTCGGAGGCCAGTAGTATAAAAATCTGATTGGGTCGACAACCTAAAGAACGGAGAATAGCGATCTCACGACGCCGTTCATTCAGACTGGTGAGAATCACGGTGAGCAAGCCGACAAAACTATTCAATAAAACAAACACGGCAATGATCAATAATGCTTTTTCCGCGACACCGATTAGCTGCCACAACTCACCCAAGGCTAGCCCGGGCAAAACCGCTAACATTGGTTCTTTCTTGTAATTGTTAATGGCGCGTTGCACGCGGAAGATCTCCATCTTGGAGTTTAGACCGAGCATGAATGCGGTAATTTGAGTCGGTTGCAAATCCTGCTCCAAAGCTTGTTGTGCACTCACGGCCTCCCGCGAACGTGTCCCTGTTTTCCAATCAACGTGAAGGGCCTCAATGCCTTGTAAGCTCACATGAATGGTTCGGTCAACCGGCGTTCCTGTTCGTTCTAATATGCCTACAAGCACAAATGGTTTATCGTCATGGCGTGCAAAATCGGTATCGTACACACCATGAGCCAGTGTCAATTCGTCACCTAGTTGATAGCCGAGCTTTTCGGCCACGTCAGCACCAATAACGGTGTCATACACTGCTGAAAAAGGTTTGCCTACTTTAAACCTTAGTGCTTGCTCATCTGCAAACCGGTAATGTTGAAAATAAGCTTCAGTGGTGCCCATCACTCGAAAACCTTTATGTGAGTCGCCGAGTGAAATAGGGATGGACCATGCGACAGATCGATGAGAAGAAATCTTCTCGTAACTATCCCAACCAATATTGTTAGTCGCATTACCAATACGAAATACGGAGTAAAGTAAGAGTTGAACTGAACCACTTCTTGCGCCGACTAGCAGGTCAGTTCCTGAAATCGTATTGGTAAAGCTATGTTTGGCTTCTTTACGAACCGTATCGACCCCTAATAATAGGAAGACACTAATACAAATACTGAACAAGGTCAGATAGCTCGTAAATCTGCGATTGAGTATGCTTTTAAGTGTAAGTTTAAGAAGCAATAACAGGTTCATTGCTCACGCTCCTGCTGCTGGATTTTACGACTGACATCCGCTCTATTGAGCTTGTTTAAATGAATGCTTCGGTCAAAGGTCTTTTCGAGACTGGGGTCATGACTGACAAACAAAACGGTTGAACCACTATGTTCACACTCACTTAGTAGCAGGCTTAAGAAGTGTTCGCGAGTATCCGCATCTAATGCTGAGGTGGGTTCATCTGCGATGATTAATTCAGGTGAGCCAATTAAGGCTCGCGCAGCAGCAACACGCTGCTGCTGGCCAACACTAAGATCCGACACAGGTTTATTCAGTAAAGATCGATCCTGTAACTGCAGATGAGAGAGTAAGCGATAAGCTTCGTCTTCAAGCGTGCTCGACTTTACCAATGCCTTGGCTTTTCGTTGGCTAGAAAACGCACATGCCAAGGTGATGTTCTCAATAACGGACAAGTAAGGGATTAGATTGAACAACTGAAACACAAAGCCGATATGGTCAGCTCTAAATTGATCACGGTGGCTTTGCTTCAGTTGGCCAATATCTGTTCCAAGGAGGTTGATACGGCCCGAGTCAGGCAGGTTTATGCCTCCCAGAAGGCTCAGTAGGGTGGTCTTTCCTGAGCCACTTTCACCTTTAATGAAAACCCGCTCTCCCTGTTGAATAGATAACTCGGGAATATCCACGACGTCCCGCTGGCCCGAAGGCCAACGGAATCGTAAATTTTCTACTTTCAATAATGGTGTGATGGTGTCCATACTCAAAACTTGATACTCACATTATGACGGTCAAGTTCTAGCAATGCCTGGCCTGCCTTGGAAATAATGTGCGTCTCAAGTTCTTCTATCGAAGTAAAGGTCTCAAACAATGCCACCTTAATCTCCTTCAATGCACTGATGTTTGCGCATTCAAAGTGATACTCCGCCTCAAACTCACTATGCGAGTCTTTGTCCTCCCCCTTATGACCATCAAGATGGTCTTCGTGTTCATCACTATGATCACCTGTCTCAAGCAAGGATGACGTAATGTGCACATGTTCTAATGCACATTGCGCTTTCTGACTGATCAAAAACAACTGAGCTGCATCGCTTAAAGACTGTTTAGCCCATTCAACTTTTGCATGTTGTTCGGGTGAATTAACTTGATGTTCAAAGCCAATAATATTCATGGCAGGCGATTTAAATACGAGTTGCAGTTCATCTTTTTCTTGAACTAGCATTAAGGTGGCATGCCCATGCTCATGAGCTTCGTGCTCCTCTTCAAACGCAAAGGCGGTATGCACAGAAAGGTTTAAAAACAAAAATACAAATAGACACTGAACAAGATAGTTCTTCATAAAAACTCCACGGTAAGACGGTGCAAATATGCACCTGAAAAAAGTAACGATTTAAAAGGTAAGATTACGCGTTACTGGGTGGAGCTCGGGAGAGGTATGTTTGAAATGGTTGCTTTTTAGAATGGACTAAATTGAAGAGCCTGTGCTTTGATCTTTCTGATGAAGCGTTTAGATACGTATACCCTAGGCTATATGCCGTAAGGTTTGACAACACCAAACACGCTTCACACAGTGATTCAATACTATGGTTTTGTCCGGGAGAGTCTGGCTCTCCTACAGCATGGTGTTCAGACTCAGAGTGAACGTCGCTACCGGCTAAAGTAAAACTAGTCGTAGCAGAGTCAATCTTTCCAATAGCAATATGCTCACTACCATGAAACACAGCAAAGCTCGATGCAAGCAGCACCGTAAACGCTAAGATATAATGATAGAAAGCTCTCGAAGTCATAGCGGCATTCTAACCGAACAAATAAACAAAGCAACCAAGTTCTATCTTCGAGCACTCTCTAATGGATGTCATGTAAGGGGAATCGACAATAAACTACTTTCCCAGTAACTAGGTATCTTTCTTCCCCCCATTGAACCGGCCTTTAAAATGCCTCTATTTTTGTATGGGAGCCATACTAAAATAGAGGGGGCGCCACTTCTCACAAAGAGCAGGGGTTTTGATGTTTAAGTTAATTTACGAATTTAATAAAAATTGAAAACACTACTGACACAATGCTGTCAGTAGCCTTGTTTTATTCTAGCTCTCGTTCGAACAACAACTCAAAAACATAAATAGGATAAAACAATGAATAACTCAGTTATCGAGCTAGTGACCTACAAACTCAAAACAAGTGTTACTAAAGCACAGTTGTCTGCGACTCATTCGGATGTAAATGCATTTTTGGTAGAGCAGCCAGGTTTTATGTATCGCTCACTTAGTGAAGACAGTAATGGTCTGTTATATGATATTGTTTACTGGCAAGATATGGAAAAAGCAAAAAACGCGGGTGAAGCTTTTATGGCACATAAAGCAGGTCAGGCACTGGTCGCACTCACCGATGAAAACAGTATTAGCATGCGACACATGGAAGCCTTAACAGAAACCAGTGTTTGCACTGAAACTGTATAAACCTTGAGCAGATAAACTAATGCGCAAAGCGGAACGCCTGTTTCAGATCCTCACCTTGTTACGTAGCCGTAGAACGGTTATTACGGCACTAGAGCTGGCTGAGAAGCTAGAAGTCTCTGAGCGAACTATCTATCGTGACATACAGGCGCTTTCGCTTTCCGGCATGCCTATTGAGTCGGAAACCGGGGTTGGCTACCGGCTCAAATCCAGTTTTAGCATACCACCCTTAATGTTTGATGAAAGTGAACTGGAGGCGCTACTATTGGGGGTTCGTATGGTACAAGGCTGGAGTGGTGAAGCCTTGGGCAAAGCGGCCGACAGTGCGTTACAAAAAATTCATTCCGTACTACCCGAGCGGCTGCATCATGAATCTGTCCAGCAACCTGAATGGCTTCTTGTACCGGATATGCATCGGATAAAAAGTGCAAAGTACAGCGATCAACTTCGTGATGCGATTAAAAACAAATATGTGCTTCAAATACACTATACCCGTGAAGATGGCGAGAAATCACATCGTGATATCTGGCCTTTAGGTATGGTGTACTGGGGAAGAACATGGACCCTGATTGCATGGTGTGAAAAACGTGACGACTATCGTATGTTCCGTTTAGATCGGATCAAAAAACTGGACTGGTTAAATCGATACTTTGAAACGACAGAAAAATGTAATTTGCAGCATTACCTTTCTAATCATGGCGAAAATAGCCATTGACGCTCAAGAACATTGATTTAATTTTTTGGCAAGACTCTTAAACGTATCAGTTACTTTTCTCTATTTTTGCTTTGGCGGATTTTTTAAGATTCATTTAAGCTTCACTAGGCAATCTACGTAGCACCTTAACCATAAAGGCATAGCTACTATGATGAACCAGCCCAACTCGCTGCAATCAATTGTTCAAAAAAAGGCAGCAGCTAATCACACAGCACAGACAAAATCCCCGTTATTAACTTTAACGAGTGGATCTACCAAACAAGCTATCAATGATACGTCTATTAAAATCCTCGGCACTAGTCATGTATTGCGTTCACAAACCGAAGACTTCATTAAGAGGGTTTTTAAGCAGCATCATAATGCTCAAATCAGCAGTTTTTTACCTGAGTTATTTGCAGTCTTTGATGAAAGCGGTAATACCAAAAGTGTGTTGGGTTTGCGTAATGCTCAATGCGAAGCGCTTTATTTAGAGCGTTATCTCGACCAGCCAATAGAAACCCTAATTGAACAAACTGCGCAGCCATTAGTGAGGCGTGGGCAGATAGTTGAGATCGGTAATTTAGCGTCACTCAACTCGGCTAGCTGCAAAGTATTATTTAGCTTTATCACTCAGCATTTACAAGATCAAAATATTAAATGGATTACCTGTACGGGCACCTCTGTGTTACGTCTGGTTTTTCGTCGCTTAGGCATTAAAGCTTGGTCGGTTCACGAGGCTGATCAAAATCGTTTAGGGGATGAGCAATATGAATGGGGCAGTTATTACGACAATGATCCACATGTCATGTTGATAAACGTACAAGAGACGAATCAGCACTTTATTGAGGCAGCTAAAGCTCGCGATTGCGTTATTAGCCATTAGTCATAACTTAACATCATACCCAAACGAAATAGAATCTACGGACAAATATATGAATATCCTGTTTGCAAAACTTAAGCAACGTGCGAAATTTAAAGCATCTGAATTAGCACTCGTATCTGCTCAACAACACGTCAGTAATTTACAGCTTCTGGAGCGCGTAGATTATTTAGCCGATCAACTTGAAAAAACTAAGTTTAGTTGTGTAGCCTTGTATATGGATAACTCCATTGAATGGATCGTGGCTGACTTAGCGGCCATGAAATTGGGTTTAACGCTTATTCCTATTCCATTATTTTTTAGCCCGCAACAGAGACAACATTTAATACAAGATGCGGGTATTCAGGCTGTCATTACCCAGCAAACATTAATTGAAAATTTTCACTACACGCGTCAACACACATTACCCGGTATGCAGTTATTGGTATTGGATAACGTTAACCAGCCAGACATTGGGCAGCTAAAAAATGTGGCCAAAATCACCTATACCTCGGGCTCCACAGGCAATCCCAAGGGTGTTTGCTTATCAACAAATAATTTACAAAAGGTCACTCAGGCGCTAGCCGATAGTATTAGTGATTTGGGTGTTCGACATCATTTGTGTGTGATGCCGCTGGCGACTTTGTTAGAGAATATTGCCGGGGTATATGTGCCTTTGTTAATGGGCAATAGCATTCAGGTAGAACCCTTATCGACCTTGGGTTTCACGCAAAGCTCAGGGTTCGATGAACAGAGGTTTATGCAGTGTGTCGCGCAAACTCAGCCACACAGCATTATTTTATTGCCGCAATTATTAACCAGTTTAATTGATCTTAAACAGCGTTTTCCTGATAGCTTTCAAAGCTTGAAGTTTATCGCCGTCGGTGGCGGTAAAAGTACTCAGGCTTCTTTGGAAAAAGCCCATGCCTTGACGCTACCGGTTTACGAAGGCTATGGCTTATCGGAATGCGCCTCGGTGGTGAGCTTAAATAATCCTAAGCACAACAAACCAGGCAGTGTTGGCAAGGTGTTATCTCACACTCAAGTGCGTATTAGTCAGGAGGGAGAAATTATCGTGGCAGGTCAAGCCATGTTGGGCTACTTAGGGAAAAGTGACTTAACGAACGTTTCCCAAAACTGTGAAATACAAACTGGAGATTTGGGCTACATCGATAATGAAGGTTATTTGTATATATCAGGGAGAAAGAAGAATCTTATTGTTAGTAGTTTTGGTCGAAATATTTCTCCTGAATGGGTGGAGTCTGAACTGCAGCAGGTCACACCGATAGCCCAAGTTGCGATCTTCGGCGATGCTAAACCCTGGTTGAGCGCCATTATTAACCCTGAGGCCAACTATACAAATCACGATATCGAAGCAGCTTTACAGCAATGCAATGAGCGCCTTCCCGATTACGCGCAAATTAAACGTTGGCTCAAAGGCCGTGAAGTTTTTAGTGCTCAAAACCAGCAGCTTACCCAAAACGGACGGTTATGCCGAGAAGCTATTTATACCGATTACCAAAACCAACTTAATGAGCTGTATGACTTTAATGAATCGCCCAGATTAACTTTTTAAGATGGCCTTAAGAAAGCAAAGGCAATATTCAACTACTTTAAACCAGCGATAAAAACATTCATTCAATCAGTCATAAACTAAACAGTCAGGTTCATCATGTCATTTATTCAAACATCACCAATAATTCAAGCATCACAAATTAATCAAACCATCAGTTCAGATGTTCTAACGCAAGCTCAGCAGCAATTAAAACAAAGAGGTTGGGCACTGCTGAGAGGTTTTGAACACGATATCGAAAAATTCAGTGATCTGGTACATGGTTTTTGCAGCAAGCTAACCTTTGACCCGGCGCGAGAATTCACGAATAACAGCACGCAAAAAGTAGATGCCGGCATTGGCTCTGTTGGCTTACATATAGAAAATGGAAATACGCCTTTCCCTCCAGACTTAGTAGCTTTTTATAGCCGTAAAAGCGCACAAACAGGTTCTCAAACTACCTTGTGCGATGGTGCGCAGTTATATGACGCCATGCCGGAGCGATTAAAGCAGTTATTTCATTCACCAATAACGGTATCGAGGAACTTACCACAAGCCCTTTGGAAAACTTATGTGGCCAATGAGCATCCTCAATTAGACGATGCTGAACAAGTCACCCCTCAACACTTACAAGAATTAATGGACATACTACCGGGGCAAACAGGAGAGATTAATGAAGCTGGTGATTTGTATTACCGTCTGAGTTTATCTCCGGTACTTAACGACGGGGATAAGCTTTCTTTTGCGAATGCCATATTAGGGCCGTCGTTTAATTACGAAGCACCCTGTTATCAGTTTGAAGATGGCAGTGAATTAAGCGAAGCCCTGAAACAAGAACTGGCTGAACTAGCTGAACAGTTTACGGTTGAATTAAATTGGCACGATGGCGACATGATACTGATTGATAATCTCCGGGTAATGCATGGGCGTCGTGCAATTGAAGGGGATCCTAATGAGCGTCAATTGGTGATTGCCATGGGTAGACATTAGAAAAAGTGAGTGGATGTCCATACTTAAGATTCATTTAAGACTCGCAGCCCATACTCGCTTCATCATTTAACAAAAGAGGTTTTCCATGAAAATTGATCAAATTACAGCAGTGATTACTGGCGCTACCGGCGGCATCGGTCGCAGTTTTTGTCAGAAATTAATCGAGGAGGGCGCTACGATCATCATGGTCGGTCGTGACGAACGTGCACTGGAAGACTTTCAACATGAACTGTTTATTAAAATGGGGGTGAAATCCAATCAGGTTCATTTTTATGCGTGTGACTTATTGAAGAATGAAAACCGACAAGGTTTAGTTAAGTATATCGAGAGCTTTCATTGCCCTGTCAATACGCTGATTAATAATGCAGGGGATAATGAATTTGGTTTGTTGGAACATTTGACAGAGCAACGCATGGAAAAAATTATGCGGATTAATACGTTTATTCCCATGACATTAAGCCGGGCTTTAATTCCTCATTTTAGTCAGCAAGAGCAGGCTCAAATTATTAATGTTGGTTCTACCTTTGGCAGCATAGGTTACCCCGGATATAGTGTTTATTGCTCAAGTAAATTTGCCTTGAGAGGTTTTTCTGAAGCGCTGCGTCGTGAATTATCTGATGGCGCTATTGCGGTTAAATATCTATCTCCGCGTGCGACCAAAACCAGTTTAAATAGCGCGAATGTTCTGGCCATGAATAAAGAGCTTAACGTGGCGATGGATTCCACTCATATTGTGGCTGATCAGCTCATTAACTTACTGCAAGGGCGGCGACACGAATTATTTATTGGTTGGCCTGAAAAATTCTTTGGGAAGCTAAATCAAATTTTCCCCGATCTAGTGGGTAAATCCATCATTAAGCAATTGCCGGTGATTCGGCGCTACGCTCAATTGAGCGAGTAAAGCTTTAAAAATAACCGATTTAAATAGTGATGAATAGGTGGTTAAAATGAAAAATAAATATGCGATACAGACCTGCTTTTTAGCTGTCGTGTGCATGTTGTATATCTTGGGGCCTGCTACCGTATCAGCCAAACCTTTAGATCAATCAGCGTTGCAGGTCATACAGTCTCGGTGGTTAGTGGCATTAGATACTCAAGGCTCTCAGCCGCAACGTTTTAGTGCCTTGCAACGGGTGACGAAAGAGATGTTTAAATTAAGCCTTAAACACCCTCGTGATGCTGAACTAAAAGCTTGGACTGGTGTGATGCTTAGCTCGTTTGCTGGAGCCAAAAAGGAGGGGCGTGGTGAACATCTTGCTTTTGCCGCGCAGCGTATGCTGGAAAATGCGCAGGTGCTACAATTTGATATATTAGACCGTTCACATTTAATCAATGGTATGAGTGCTCGTGAAGCCTTGAAGCGCGCACTGGTCTATAACCCCAGCAAGCTAGATGTTAATGTGTATTACAGCGATTTTTTAACTGAACAGAGTATTAATATGTTGGCGGCTAACACCAAGGAATCCTTGGAAGACACTACTATTTATTCTCGGTCGGTTATTCAGGCAGTAAATTAACTGGCACAATAGGTTTGTCGTAGATAAAAATTACCTTGAGTTTCGGTTTAGTGCTATGTATTAACCTTTATTGGAAACAATTTTATACATGAGAATCTTACTGGTTGAAGATGATGACCTGTTAGGTAAGGGCATTAAAAAATCCCTTACTCGTGACGGGTATCAGGTAGATTGGCTGATGGATGGTAAATTGGGCTTATCAGCGCTTGAAACCGATCAATTTGATTTAGTTTTGCTCGACCTCACTTTACCGGGAATGGGTGGCTTAGAATTACTTGCGGCTTTACGTCATCAACACAACCAAACGCCAGTACTCATTCTCACCGCCCGAGATACGCTTGACGATAAAATAGTAGGCTTAGATACCGGTGCCGATGATTACCTCATTAAACCATTTGAAATGGGCGAACTAAAAGCCCGTATGCGCGCGTTAAGTCGGCGTCAGCATGGTCACGCCGAACCTACCATAGAGTATGGTCGAATACAGGTGAATCCTGCCACCATGGAGGTTCAGCTAGACGGCAAAGTGGTGGACTTAGGACGGCGTGAATTTACCTTGCTATTGGAATTTCTTAACCACCCAGGGCAAATTTTATCACGCGTGAAATTAGAAGATGTTGTTTACGGCTGGGATGGCGACGTGGAAAGCAACAGCATTGAAGTACACATACATCACCTACGGAAAAAGCTGTATCCTGAATTTATCAAAACCGTGCGAGGCATGGGTTACAAAGCAGAAAAACCAACATGAATGACACTACTGCGGCTACGAAACTAAAAAAACAATATTCTATACGCCGTTATCTAACGCTTAACTTAATCGGCTTGTCTTTGGTTATGACCGTGTTGCCGGGGGTATTTGTATATTTTGATGCCGCGCATGAAGTAGAGGAAATTTTTGATGCTAACCTTGCACAATCGACGCGGGTATTACATGGAATTATTAACCGCGAAAGCATCAAGCATAAACAAGCGATTCTGGACTCCTTGCATTTAAAAGACGGCTTAGAGGGTGAAGACGAAGATACTCACGAGTACGAACGTAAATTAGCCTTTCAAATATGGGATGGTGAAACGCTAGTGATTAAATCACCCTTTGCTCCCAGCCGGCCCTTATCAAAACTAAGCTCTGGCTTTTCATCGGTTGATATAGAGGGCGATCAGTGGCGGGCTTTTACTTTATATTCCGTTCATGATGAATGGTGGTTAATACTGGCAGAGCGTACCGACATTCGTGTCGAACTCACCAATGAAATTTCGAATAGTCATATTTTACCTATCATTATTTTTATTCCCATTTTAGCTCTGTTTGTTTGGTTTGTGACCAAAAAAGGCTTGGCGCCTTTGAATCGTATTGCGACAAAGGTAAAAGCGAGGAGTTACCGCAACCTCAAAAAGGTAGAAGACCCAGAGTCGCCACTCGAAGTGAATGACCTGTTATTGGAAATTAACCATTTATTTACGCATTTAAATGACGCTCATGAACGAGAGCGCCGTTTTGTGGGGGACGCCGCACATGAATTACGCACGCCGTTAGCGTCATTATTAATTCATACCGAAAATGCCATCGATGAAAGTGAGGGGGGTGAGCTAGAAGAAAGCTTAATTGGCATGAAGCACGGCATCGCGCGTTTATCTCATTTAGTGGGGCAATTATTGTCGTTAAGCCGTACTGAAGGAAATTTAAGTCAGGAACAATTCAGCCAAGTGAATGCTGGCGAACTATGCGAGCAAGCTTACAATTCGCTGTTGGATAAAGCCCTTGGTAAGCAACAAAAAATGATCTTAAGCATAAGCGATGAAAAATGCCTGTTACAAGGTAATGCCGCATTATTGAGTAGTTTGTTGCGTAATGTTTTAGATAATGCCATTCGTTATACCCCAGACAAGGGAGCGGTAGAAGTGTCGTGCAGCAGAGAAAGTAATAAAGTGATTATTTGTATTTCTGATTCTGGCCCGGGCATTCCGGCTGAGCTACGAGAAAGAGTGCGCGATCGTTTTTACCGGGTTACGGGTTCGGGTCAACAGGGCTCCGGCTTGGGCTTATCTATCGTGGATAAAATAGCCGGCATTCATGGTGCTAAATGGCAGCTACTGGATTCAGATTTAGGCGGATTGTGTGTGCGTTTTGAATTTGATATTTCTACTGATACGCCAACATAAAAAACTGACTTTTTAAGAAGTCTAATGATCTGGATCAAAGATTAACCGGGGTTAAACTATATCATTTAGGTAGCTATAAAAATAACTTTACCCGCTCTGGATTTGATTATGAAAACAACACTACTCAGCTTATTTCTTTTTGTCCTATCAATCACTCAAGTACCAGCATGGGAAATGGAGCTGGAGGAGGAGGGAATAAAAATTTATACCCAAGAGATTGAGGGCTCGTCTTTTAAAGCATTTAGAGGTGAGGTATTGGTTAAAACGACATTGCGAAATCTAGTTGCACACCATACTGATATAGAGCAAATGAAACACTGGCTTCAAGATTGCTCAGAAAGTGAGTTAATACAGAAGGTGTCAGATCGTGATTTTTATATTTATCAGCGAACTTCTGCGCCTTGGCCTGTTAGTGACAGAGACTACGTGCTGCACTCTAAAATAGATCAAGACCCAGAAACACTTAGTGTTACGATGAAGTTTGAAGCAAGCACGCAGTTTTCAAAGTCTGACGAAGACTGCGTACCCGTCACCAAATTAACGGGTTTTTGGCGTTTTACACCTAAGCAAAACGGCATGATATATGTTGAGTATGAAACACATGCCGACCCAAGTGGGGATTTACCTTCATGGCTCGCCAACAGTTTTGTGGTAGATCAGCCACTTGGCAGCTTAACAAAACTTCGAAAACGGGTTGAAGAAAATACCTATAATTTGTCTAAGGAAATGAGCTTCATTAAAGAATCACACTGACACATTTTAATGAAAGGGGCAGGTTTGATAGGTGCAGTATTTATTCATCCTGTTCTGGCTTCATTACTTGTTGCGTTTTTGGTGGCCGTCATTTCAAATATGTCAGTCATAGACTAAGATCTATTGTAAGTTTCACTTTGTTGAAACCACAGTTTACAGGCAATAATAACTGGCGCTAACAATAGTTGAATACAAAACTGAATCAATGACTTTCTAGGCTTTCTTCTTAATGACCATAAAACAGAAATTCGCCCTCTTCATCTGCTCTCTGTTAGCCGCTTTTGGAATTATTCTATATGTGTTTCTTCACTCATCAAATTCACTGAATAATGAGTTTGTTCAGTACCAGAACGAGGTCGTAAAACGGCAACAATTATTGATGGGCATAAAATCATCAATGGGTTACGGCGGCAGCATTCACGATTTTAAAAACTATGTATTGCGTGGCACCGAAAAATACTATGCTCGTCAGAAAAATGATTCCCAAGAAGTCATGCAACTAATTGAAGAATACACACAGCTGAAAAATCTGGACGCGGATGAACAACAAGCGCTAGACGCGATTGCCGAAGTCATTACTAAATATGTTGAGAAAATTGAAATTGTTCGTGACATGTATATGGATGGAATAGCGCCTCAGCACATAGATAACCTTGTGAAAGTTGATGACGCACCTGCATTCAAAGCGTTTGAAATTCTTGACCATCAGTATAAAGAACTGACTGATAAATCTAATCATCAAATCTCTGAGAGTATTGATTTATCAACGGTCTATTTTGTACTGATCACGATCATCGTGTTGGTTTTTTGCTTAATTATTACCGCTTTTATTTATATCCCGCTTAATAACAAAATTAATGCACTGCTTAAATTATCCGGGCAAATATCAATAGGAAATCTGACCGAGGTCTCACCACAAAGTTCAAGTGACGAGATGGGGAAATTAGCCAATGCAATGAAGGAAATTTCACTTGGTGTGAGTCAGTTGGTGATATCTGTCATTCAGACAAGTAAGCAACTGACGGTTATCTCAAGTCGTTTGCGAGAATCAAGTCTAGTGACAGAAAGCGCAGTTAGCAGCCAGATGAATGATAGTAAGGCGACGGGTCAGTCAATTTCTGAACTGTCAGAGTTAGTTAAGGATGTTTCCAGTACGATTGGAAATGTTGCGACATCTGCTCAACAGGTTGATGTTGCCACAAAAGATGGTCAGAGCACGGTTGAGGCCGTGGTCGTATCAATTAACTTGTTAGAAGGCGAACTAGCAAAAGTCGCTGCGATTATAAATAAACTCGGTGAGGGCAACCAAAATATCAACCGTATCCTGATTATGATTCGGGAAATTTCAGAACAGACCAATTTGCTAGCGTTAAATGCTGCTATCGAAGCTGCCAGAGCGGGTGAGCAAGGCCGCGGGTTTGCCGTGGTGGCGGATGAGGTGAGAAGTCTGGCGCAACGAACTCACCACGCAACCTTGGATATTCAAACGACAATTGATGATTTTGGGGCGGCCAGTGATATGGCTGTTGACGCTGTGAACTCAAGTGAGCAACAGCTGAAACATTGTATAGAGCAAGCCCTGAGTGTCGAAGACGTGTTCAGTAAGATCACAAAACAAACTTCTTCCATTAGTAATATGAACACCCAGCTGGCAATCTCTGCGGAAAAACAAAACACTATGGCTCAGGTGCTCGATAACGATGTTGTGAACATGACCAATGCCGCTAGTCAGGCTTCTTCTGTCGCTGAGAGTACGGTGGAAGACGCATTAATCATCAATGCGCTTTCATATGAATCACTCTCTTATATCAATCGTTTTATCATCGATGAAGAGAAAGTGCGTGACTGTATTATAAACCGGGACAATCATCTGCTTATTCATTGGGATGACTCGTATAGTGTTGGTTTGCCAGAGATTGATCGTCAGCATAAAATTTTGGTCGATCTGGTCAATGAGCTTAATATGATTTACGAACTTAAACTGGATGAAATATTTGTACATCGAGTTTTGCAAGGCTTGATCGACTACACCGCATTTCACTTTTCTTTTGAAGAAGATCTTCTGGAACGAAGTGGTTATGACGGCTTTGTTATGCACAAGGAGAAACACAATAAGCTGGTACAACAGGTCATGGCGTTTAAACAACAGTTTGAAGCTGAAGGTGTAGCCATTCTCGATGATTTGATGGTATTTCTAACAAAGTGGTTGAATAAGCATATAAAAGTGTTTGACAAAGAATACGGTAAATTCTTGTTGGAAAAAGAGGAAAATGAATTGCCAGATTTAGGAGACAGTTTTGACGATGATACGGTGGAACTTTTTTAAGCATCTAGATCAAATAGGCTTATTCTCTTTTTTTGATATTTTTTGGCAAATGCGTAACAACCTTATAATCGCAATGCCTTGCGATTATAAGGCTCAATGCTACATTTATTTGATCGCTGATTCTGGAAGCTCTACGCGTATCAGTGCTCGTAATTCTGCAAGTTTCAAATCTCTGGAAAGATCATTTGGGTACTTTTCTTCAAGTACTGCTTTCACATCATCGGCCATATTGACACTGTGACATAACAGGCATTTTTTCGTGACATACATGGGTTGATAGTACAAATAACGATAGCCGTCTTCCCCTTTTACTTTACGCGAGAAAGAGCTTGCATCGTCTGATTCGCTACTCAAGAAAAAATCTAGAGCGACTTGATCAAGATGATCTGGTTTATTAATCGGGTTCCGGTATTGATAGGTCGGTCGTTTAATTTTCATTCCAAGGTTAAAAGAATCAGCCGTATCATTAATGAGGGCGACAGACTTACTCCAACCACGCGCAGCCTCTGCAAGCCCTACAGACTTAATATCGCCTAACATGGTATTCATTAAGCGTTTAGACACCATGCCTGCCGCTTTATGGCCAATATCACTTAATACTTTTTCTTCTGATGATGAGAGCTCAATTAAGGGCTCTTCTGATGCAAAGAGAAACATAGACCAACAGCTAATACAAATAAGCAGTACTTTCTTCATTATCCTAAGCCTCATTAGATTTTTTGATGATGAATGGATGTGCTATACCGCAGCATACCATTGTCTTTCATGTACCAGATTGAGCTAGGTCAAAGGAGTTGTATGGAGGGCATATCATCAATCTTTAATACAGTTAATCTATAGCGATTAGACTTAAAGAGTTCGTTATCTGTATATTTGCACTGATTCTCCGAATGCCCGACAAATAAACTTTAGTTTGGCCAAGAAAATTTATAGCAACGCTTTGACGGCTATGGAATCATCGGCAAGTCGGTCTGGGTTGATATCAAGATTTCCAGCAATTATTTTTTTACTCAACATGAACTCTTGGGGGCGATTAACACAGTCGGCTGAAATCAGTTTTTTGTCTTTGAAGTAAAATGCTGCGAAGCTTCTGCTTGTGAGCTTGTCGCCACGAATAATGACTTGATCATAACCTTGGCTCAGGCCGGCAATTTGTAATTTTAGATCGTATTGGTCAGACCAAAACCAGGGTAGATTCTTGTACTCTTTGCTGGCGTCACATATTGATGCTGCCGCTGATTTTCCCTGTTCGCTGGCGTTCGGCACTGATTCTAAACGAATACGACGATTGAAGATTTTGTTGAAGTGATTCGTACAGTCACCGGCGGCTACGATATTGGGGTCGTTGGTACGGCAGAATTCGTCTACGATTATGCCATTTTCCACGTCAATACCGGCTTTATCGGCTAACTCAGTATTAGGTAAAATACCCACGCCCACAATGACTAAATCTGCTGGGAATTCTGTACCGTCAGCGCAGATAACTTTTTCCGTATGTTTTTTTCCAGCAATACGGGATACAGATATTCCAGTATGAATCTCTACACCTTCTTCGGTGTGAATACGTGTATAAAACTCAGACAGTTCCGGTGCAGTGACGCGTTGTAAAATTCTTTCTGCCATCTCTAGCACCACCACCTGCATACCCAGCTTTCTGAGAGCAGCAGCAGTTTCTAGGCCAATATAGCCGCCGCCAATAATCACCGCGTGTTGATCTTTTTCTAGGTTGTTTTTAATGCCTTCCACGTCGGCGATGTCGCGCAAGTAATGTACGCCTTTCAGTTCACTGCCGGGTAGTGCGAGTTTTCTGACACGTGAGCCCATGCAAAGCGCGAGCTTGTCATAGTTCAACGTTTCGCCATCACTTAGTGTAAGGGTTTGCTGGCTTCTGTTGATCCCTGTAACACGGCCTTGGCGAAATTGAATATCATTTTTTTCATAGAATGCCGCAGGGCGAATAGCCAAATCATCAGCTGTTTTTTTTCCAGCTAAAAAAGTTTTGGAAAGAGGCGGGCGATGGTAGGGAAGATAGGGTTCATCGCCGATCATTAAAATTTCACCATCCCAGCCTTCTTGTCGCAAGCTTGAGCTTAACTGCGCTGCAGCATGGCTGGCGCCAATAATAATGCATCTTTTTGTCATGATGTTCTCGCCGTAAGCTTGACCATCAGCTGGGTATAACCCTTCACGAAATTTGATTGTACGTATTTTGGGTCGTCGATCACTTCAATGTTATCAAAACGTTTTAATAACTCTTCCCAAAGTATGCGTAGTTGCATTTCTGCCAAGCGGTTACCCATACAACGGTGAACACCAAAACCGAAGGAGAGATGCTTTCTGGCATTTTTCCGGTCAACCATGAACTGGTCTGGTTGATCAATGGCGCGCTCGTCGCGATTACCGGACACATACCACATGACCACTTTGTCGCCTTTTTTAATTGTTTGTCCGTTTAGCTCTACATCTTCTTTGGCTACTCTGCGCATATATGCCAGCGGTGTTTGCCAGCGAATAATTTCAGACACCATGTTAGGGATCAAACTTGGGTCATTTTTGAGTTTTACAAACTCGTCTGGGAACTGGTTTAATGCATGGACACCACTCGTCATTGAGTTACGAGTGGTGTCATTTCCCCCTACTAATAACAAGACAATATTACCTAAAAATTCCATAGGCCTATCGATCAAGTCCTGGGTGTTTTCATTGGAAAGTAAAAGGCTAATTAGGTCGAATCCAAGTTCTTCACCTGCCGCTTTTTTAGCTTCTTTTTCGCGCCAGAGTTGAGAGAAACGTTTTGCAACTTCTGCTGCCACAGTAAAGGCTTCGTTCATGGACCCGGTTCCACCGGTAGCTTCAGGGCTGCTCGCGGCCACATCTGACCAATAAGCAAGCTTGTGTCGTTCTTCGTAAGGGAAGTCGAATAGGGTCGCCAGCATTCTGGATGTCAATTCAATCGATACGTCTTGAACCCAGTCAAAGGGCTCGCCAATAGGCAGATTGTCTAATACGTCTTCAGCACGGCAACGAATAAGCGCTTCCATTTCCTTTAGGTTTTTTGGCGCAACCACGTCTTGTACCGCTTGTCTTTGTAGGTCGTGCTTTGGCGGGTCCATAGCAATGAAGGTTTCAATAGCGAGTCCTTCTGGCTGACCCCCTATAGAAATGATCGGTTCGGCTGAAAAGAGGTCATGATGTTTATCCACAAACATGATGTCTTCGTACCGTGTCACCGACCAGAATGGGCCGAAGGGGCTGTTTTTCTGATAGTGCACCGGACACTCGTCCCGCAGGCGCTTAAAGTAGGATTGCCAGCGATTTTGTCGAAAAAGAAATGGATTGCTAACGTCAATATCTTCCAATGCAAGTGTTTCTACATCCGGTAAAGGGCGCTCGTAAAATTCGGGAACCGGTGTGCCTTTTACGATACCTTGTTTGATCTTCTGGAAGATATGAGCGCCTTTAATTTGTAAGTGGATAGGAACTAACGCAGCACTTTTCTCGATAACCGGGGATAAAATATTCATGTCACATTCTCAACATATAAAGGCGTTTTTGTAATTATTCTCGACCAAGTAAATTGAAAGCCAAATTGAATTATCAGGGCTTACATTTGAAATTCGGGTAGCCGCACAACCATTCCGTTCATGGCCTCAGAGGTTGGTATTTGGCAAGACAGACGGGATGTGTTGGCTTTTTCTGGTGTCATATCCAGCATGAGCGTTTCATCTTCTGTCACATTGCCAGTCGTTTCTATCCAGTTATCATCAATAATTACATGGCAAGTCCCACAAGCGCATTCGCCACCGCAATCGGCATCAACACCGGGAATACCATTGTCCATGGCTATTTGCATAAGAGATTTCCCTGCTTCAATGTCAACTGAATGCTGGTTGCCGTTGTGTTCTATAAAAGTAATGTTGCCCATAAAGTTCTCGATTAAATTGTATTGGCTAAGCGCTTGCTAAAAGCGATGCCGCTACAATGAAAAATTACAGCAGATCGCTTGTTTGCAAATGATTTAGCTTAGATTACGGGCTTGCATCATTTGGTAGGAGGTCATTTCTTGACAATGCAGGGTCATTAAAAGACACTGTGTAATGGTTTGCCTTTAGGGACAGGTATTGAAATCGTATATTTCGAAGGTTGGTGATGTGATAAATCATGCTGAAAAGGCACAAACAATTGTTTCCAATATTGCTTGTATTCCTTCTAATTACTCTCGGCTGATAGCCCGCGTTTTGGCCTTACAAGTTCGCGAATTACCCGCGTTACTGGCTTTGACCCAACTTACAATTGAACAGTTTATGCAGGAAGACATGCTTCTGACTTCTCAGCAGCAAATTCAGATACTGTACAACGCTCTGCGCTTATCGAATGATGAAGCATTTGGTTTGCAATTAGGCCATCAATTGACGCCAGCTACTCATGGCGCAATGGGTTTTTTGGCTAACAGTAGCCCTAACTTACTAATGGCGTTAAAAGCATTTCAAACCTATATGCCTACGCGTATGAATTTTGCTCGACTGGAATTGATAACTAACCAAGAATGGTTGGAGTGTAATTATTATATCGATTTAGAGGTCAGTGCAGATATACGGCGTTGCTTAGCCGAGGCTTCTGCAATGACCTTATTTGAATTCGCAGAGCATATTGTAGGATGTCCGTTAGATGAGGCTATAACAAGTTTCACTCATGCTGAGCCCAGTTATAGCAAACGTTATGCTGACTACCTGCCTGGCCAAGTCGAATTTTCTGCGCCACTCATCTCGGTGAAAATACCGATGCATTTATGCCAAGTGCCTAATGTTTCAGCTAATCATGAGAACTATTTATTGGCCATGTATCAATGTGAAATGATGCTGGCGCAACTGAATTCTAATAAAGGAACATGTAAATACCAAATTCAAAAAATGATGCTATCCCACCCACCAGGAGTTTTGAGTGAAGAAGAGGCTGCCGCCACATTATTTATCAGTAAGCGTACATTAGCACGCAGGCTTCAGCATGAAGGAACAGGCTTTAGACGTATTAGGGATGAAATTTTATCGCAGCAAGCAAGCAGTTATTTACGTGATAGTCTGATGTCGGTGGAAGCCATTGCCGCTTTGCTCAATTACCATGATAGTGCCAATTTTCGGCGTGCATTTAAGCGCTGGTTTCAGTTGTCTCCCGATCAATACAGGCAGAAATTGAACCAAGCGCTTAACAATTGATACTACCGGCCTTACCATAAAAATTCGATACAAAAACCTGTTATTGGTTACCTACCTTACGTGTCAAAACAAGCTGTCTAGGTCTATTCGTTTATGTCATTGTTAATCTGGTTTGTCTAATATTTAAGATTAATATCATTCAGGTAAAATTGTCCTATAATGTATAAGCGTGGCAATTTTTAAATAACAATAGCAACTTCGTTTCCAGTCTTTCAACCCTAGGGGTAGCAGGATATGGCATATAAGTCGAACACGGTTTTAGTACACACAATCGTCTTAGCTGCCGCCTGCCTTATGTCACATTTAATATGGGCAGGAGAACAGCCTCTCAAAATTCTCGCGGTACACTATCCTCCTTATGAATTTGACCCACCAAGTAATGGACTTAAAGGTTTCGATGTAGAAGTCGTTGAAACAACTTTCCAAGTCATGGGTCACCCGGCTGAAGTTGAATTTTTACCCTGGCAACGTGCCGTTGAAACAGTCTATGCCGGAAATGCGATGGGTCTGTTAACCTGCGCCCGAGATGAGTCACGTTATGCCCACTTGTATTATTCCGATGTCATCAGTGTTGGTACTGATGGTTACTTCCTGCGCAATAATTACCCTGACCCTAATTTTGAATCAATTGAAGAATTTCGAGGAAAAAAAATAGGTGCAGTCAGGGGCTATACCCCACAGTTACAACTCGAAAATATTAACGTCAAGCATACCTTATTAAGAACAGATGAGATCGCCCTTAACGTTCTAATTGGGGAGCGGATAGACTTTTACTATAGCGCAAAGGAAGGCAATGAATTTATTGCTAACCAGTTAGGCGTGTCAGGAAAAATTAAATTTCACCCTTTACAATCAAAGAACTACTACTTGTGTTTCAGCAAGAAGTGGCCAAATACCAAAGAATTGCTTATGAAATTTAATGAGGCTTTAGCTAAATTGAAAGCCGATGGAAGTTACCAAAAAATTCATGATAAATACCGATAACGAACTATTCTAATTTTTTACGCGGTAGGTGGAACATGACACGACGAACCTGTCAATTATCTATAATAGTACTGAAATTTTTACTCTTTTACTTGTCTTATTCCAGTCTTCAGGCTGAGACAGTCGTACTGATAAGCCTCGACTATCCACCCTATGAATTTCAGACGCCGCAGAACGGCTTACGAGGTTTTGATGTGGAGGTCATTGAGGAGGCATTTAAACGCGTTAATACATCTGCAGTGGTCAAATTTCTTCCATGGAAGCGGGGTATTGAACAAACAAAAGCTGGTTCTTTTGCTGGGATATTCTCTTGCAGCCATCGAGTTGAAAGGGAGGAATACTTGATATTTTCCGCGCCAATCAGCCGTCAAACTGAGGGGTATTTTGTTCGAAGTGACTTTGCTGGTTTCGTACCAACGAACCTCAAAGCAGCCAAGGAATTAAAAGTTGCAACCGTTCTAGGCTGGGCTGCAACAAAAACTATGGACGAAGCTGGTGCAAATGTGACTGAGTATAGAACTGTGGGATTAGTATTTAGAGACTTATTAAAGGGCATTATTGACTATTCTTATTTACCATTGGAAGGCCCGATATATAAAGCAATGAATTTAGGTATATCAAAGGATTTACGCTTTATAAAGGTTAGAGAAAAAAACTTATATATTTGTTTCAGCAAGCAATGGCCAAATATTGAAAAGATCGTTCAAAAATTCAATGAAGGCCTTGCAGCCGTACGCAAAGATGGTTCTTATGATCGAATACATGCCCGTTATAGGTAAATAGCAGGTAAAAACAGGAAAGGAATCATGTCGTTAGTTGAGTCTAATAGCATCACCTATAAGAATCGTATTGCTTATAAGCAAACGCGTTTTGTTGTTCTGTTAGCTTTTGGGCTGGGTTTGCTTTTTAGTTTCATCCAAATTTATGTCGACTATTTAAAGCAAACCGGCGAACTTACGAATACCATCCTTCAAGTTGTGAATACCATGAAGCAACCCGCTGCTGAAGCCGCCTTTCACCTTGACCCAAATTTAGCGAATCAGGTGGGGCGAGGTTTGTTCGAATTTTCACCGATTGTAAGTGTAAATATTGTCGGCAATATTGG
>CAJWBJ010000002.1 GCA_913020495.1 uncultured Oleiphilus sp. | reverse complement strand
TAGAGATCAATGCGCTTAAGGATGCCCGAAGATCAACAGCCCGAGACCTGGCAACTAGAATCACTTCATGTGTTTCAGCGTAATATATGGCAAGCTGCTCAGCTAAATAACCGGAACCACCGGTGATCAGAACAGATTTATATTCATCACCTTGTTGTCCCCACTTAATGACCACTTTACCGATATGTTTGGCCGAGGTCATTAAATGGAATGCTGACTTAATATGGTGAGCATCATAAGTCGTTATCGGTACCACTTCATTATAAGGGTTTGAATTGCAATAAATCTCCTGTAACTTTTGTGCTGTTTGAGTTGGGGCTAATATTGCTTCCTCCTCTAAGTCAAAAGAAAGATAGGTGATATCGGGTCTTGTATTAGTGACTAGCTGCTTATTAATATTTGTATTCTTCGTATAGTCAATGAGATAACCGTTGGGTTGAATGCATTCAATGGTGGCTTGTACAGATTCACTAGGCAAAGTGTATAAAGCCAGAAATACACCGTTGAATTGTCCTTGAGTTAGGAATTCAGATTTAAAATTATTACTCCTTGAGTCTGCGTGTGCAGTCATTTGCCTTGAACATAAAAAGTGTTTCTTACGTGCTCCATGGCTAGTGGCAAATATTTTATGACCACGAGAAGAAAAATACTCCAGAGCAACGTTACCAAGACCACCCGATGCAGAATGGATTAATATTGCCGACTCAGGAGGGATATCGATATTACTCACAGGCATTGAAACACTTAAAGAGCAAACGGGTAGCGATGCTGCTATGGCTAAATTGATGTTCTTGTGTACAGGAACAGCAAAGCCAGAAGAGACATTAATGTGTGAAGCGAAAGATTCAAAATGCAAACCGGCCACACGCTGTCCTAGGCATAAATGTTTAACATTTTCCCCAACTTTAGTTACAAGGCCTGAATACTCACAACCCAGACGTCGGTCATCACTAGGGTACTGCCCTAAAACTTTTAGAATATCTCTAAAATTAATACCGGTAAAACAAACTTTAACTTGTACTTCATTTTTAGAAGGCTCTGTCAATGGTAATGGCTTAAATATAAGGTCATCAATATGATGACTAACCGGGGCGATTAGTCTACTTGGCTGTGAGGGTGGGGTATAAATAGCTGGTGTCACTTTACTTAATACAGGAACAAATCGAGTTTGGCTTCGTAGTGCAACGACTTGCTCTCTTGCTTGATCAATAGTGGTGTAATAGGCATGTAACTCATCAAAGATTTGATTGGCAGAGTCAACTGAACTTGATGCTTGATCGGTATCTATAATTTTAAATGTGAGGTTGTTAAATTCATAACACAGTGTTTTGATAAGTGACGTCAATGCTTCAGCATGGTTGTTCATTATCTTGTGTGAAGGGTGAATCATTTGTTCTTGCGAGCTTAGAATAACAATGCATATTTCACGGTTAAAATATGCATTACGATCTAGAAACAAAAGTAAGCTTCTTAACAAATCAACAAATTTAGGGAAATCTACGTCACTACATTTTTCAATGATCAGTGTAGTGGGCGCCTTAATTTCTGACATAGCCTTTTTTAAGAGAGTTTCATAACTGGTCTGTAAATCAATAAGTTCAGTAAAAGCGTAGTTTCTAGTGTTTGAAATAAAATTAAATAAATGCTCAATATCGCCTTTGCCTGTTTTAAGGCATATATATTGAACGTTGGATTTTATCTCTAGAGTTTTGTCTATCAGAAGCGGAGACTCTTTCCATTTTTTTATATAAACAGGTTGCTGGGTCTTGGTTTTATTGGTGAGTAAAGGCGCTGTTATCCGAACCAGTTTCGCATTTTTATAGCTAAAAACGGGAGTGTTAATCGAGTCATATATCGTCGCATTGAAATAGACCTCTGTTTCTGACTCTTGTTGAACCTGAACGACACAATAAGATGGTGTTAAACCGATGTTAATTATTTGTATACGGGCGATTTCAGATGGAACGAAAATACTACCTGTTCTTAAAATACTTTGTTTCAAATGTCTGCAAATAAAACTAATGCATTGGAATGGCATGTCAAAATAGCTTGTTTGTGTAAGCTTTGAATCGTTAGAAGTGAAATAGCCAATACAAGTGGTATCCATTTTTGATATATGACTAAGGCACCTAAAAGCACCACTAAAATCCAAACCTACATCTTTCAAATGTCTGTAAAAATCAGATTGATCTTCTTCAGTAGAAGGTTTGGCGCTTGTTAATGTTTTACATTCAGGCGCAAAGCTATCAAATAAAATGAATTCTGCAGTAGCTGTATGCACTAAAGGTGATGTGTGGCTATCTCTTAAATAAATAGAGACCTGTCTTCTATCCTTATTCATTCCAATATGCATTTGTGCAGAAAGAAATTCTTGATTTAGTTTTGTTAGAACAGTCGGGAGTGAGAAATTCCTGATTTGATATGAATTACCCAACTGATTAATCGCATATAAAAATAAGTTTAAGTACTCTGCTGCTGGCATAATAGGGTTATTACCTATCCTGTGCCCCATTAATTGCTTAATCTCGGTGAGCTCATAATCTTTTACTAATATACATGTTCCATCAGGAAGAGATGTTTGGAAGGACCAGTAACTATTTGATTTATTTTCACTAGGTAAAGCCACCTTATCATCAATGTTTAACCATGTTCGTTGTTTGTTGAATGGCCACGTAGCCTGTTTATTTATATTTTTATGGGACCTTCTGTGAAATTTTATATCAACCCCTGCCAAATATATCTGCTGAATCTGTTTTTTTAGATCGCCTTCTTTTTTAGATGATCCAAAGCTAAAAACGGGAAGATTAGGGTTGTTTGATGATGAAATCGTAGCTTTTAGTTGTGGGAGTAAGCTACCTCCACACCCTATTTCAATTATTGCACTAGCCCCTTTTTTTATCAGGGCTTCGGTTGCGTCTTTAAAGTTAACAGCGCTCCTTAAATGAGATACCCAGTAATCAATAGAGCCTATTATTTGTGAACTAGCCAAAGGCTTTAAGACTGATTCAATTGGGATGTTTGGTTCTTGGTATGAAACGCCTTTAATAGACTCTCTAAATATACTTAAAACCTGATCTACATACCTACTATGAAAAGGAAACTGAACGTCTACTAAGCTATAATTAATACCACTGCGTTCAAGGTAGCTTTTAAATAGTTTGATATCATGATGGTTGCCCGAGACAATCGTTTGTTTAGGGCTATTTATTGCTGCAATTTCTAAAGCAGAGTGAGCCTTGGCGAGTAATACTTTACATACATCTTCTGGCTCACCAATTGCCATCATACTTCCAATATTATCAATTTTCTTTAGTGCTTTAGCCCTTGAAGTCACTAAAGTAATCGCATCGTCGAGTTTAATAATACCTGCACTTACAGAAGCGGCATACTGTCCTAAGCTATGGCCAGCAACAAAATCAGGTTGAACTCCAATAGACTTTAATAAACGGGCCATGGCGTATTGAAAAGAAAATATGACAGCTTGTGAAGCAATGGTGTCGTGTTTATCAAACTCATGCTGAGAGTTGATAACTGCTTTAAGGTCACAAGCACCTGAGGCTTTAAATAAACTCATGCATATTTCAAATGGGGTTTTGAATGCACTATTAAAGCTCAGCTCATTGATCGTTGACGTACTGGGTAAAAAACCTTGTCCCGTAAAAACAAAAGCTTTTTTATGGACTGATTTAGAAGGCAAAATATCTTCGCTTTCTTGACTAGTATACGCGACCAGTTTTTTAATGAGTTCTGCATATGAGTGGTAACTAAAGGTTACCCTGTATTGAAAGTAATTCGCTCTTAGCTTAATAGATTCAATAATGTCATTCTCATTGCCATTTTGTGCTTTGAGTAAGTTTGTATAATGAAGGGCTAGTTGTTTTAAGTGTTTATTTGAATAGCTAGAAATGGCAAGAATTGATGGTGCTGTTTTAGTGTTTTCTTGGTTGGAAGTAGTCTTATCAGGCTTAGAATAATCATCATAAGATTTCAAAATAACATGAGAGTTTGTACCACTAAACCCATAACAGTTTATGCCTACATAACAATCATCAGTCTTACTTAAAGCTTTTGAAGTAGAAGGGTAAATAATAGAAGGGTTAAATCGTGACTTTATCTCATTGTCCTTATTAAGGTGTCGGCCAGGAACGAGCCTATGCTTCATGATTAATAATGCGTTAACAATTCCAACTAATCCCGAAACGGTTTCGGTATGCCCCGTTAAAGACTTGGTAGCGCCCAAATAAAGAGGATTCTGGCTAGACCTGTTTTTAAATATGGTATTAATGGTTTCTACTTCAGCCTTGTCTCCAACTTGCGTTCCAGTCCCATGGGTTTCTAGAAAAGAAATATCTTCCTGCTTAATTTTGGCTTTGAATAATGCTTGGCGAATACAATTAACTTGGGATTTAGAGTTTGGTGAAGTTAATACCTCTGTGTGGCCATCATGGTTGATAACAGAAGACTCTATCGAGGCATAGATTTTATTCTTATCAATTTTTGCTTTATCTAGCGGTTTTAATAGTAAGGCAACTGCACCTTCTGATCGTACATAACCGTCTGCATTGATCTCAAAAGGCTTGCAGCGAAATTCTGGTGACAACATGCCCGCTTTTGCAAAACTTGCCGAAGGAGAGGGGTGAATTATTAAATTAGTTCCAGTGACGACTGCACATTCACATTCAAGGTTGTTTAGGCTTTGAACAGCATAATTTAAAGCAACGTTGGATGATGAACAGGCTGTATCAATGGCAAGCGAAGGGCCAGATAAATTGAACGTATGTGAGATGCGACCAGCAGCCGTACTGTGAGTATTGCCTATTGCATTATATGGTGTAACGGGTGTCGAGCTTGTGTCGAGAATAAGTTGATTGTAATCGCTACTACAGAGCCCGGCAAAAACACCTGCTTTGAGTTGTGTTTGGCGAAATGCTGCATAATTCCCTTCTTCAAGAACTTGCCAAGTAAGTTCAAGCATTAGCCGATGCTGTGGATCTAGATTTATTGACTCAAGCTCTGTTAGACCAAATGCTTTACGATCAAACAGGTCTATATTGTTTAGTTTTCCATAGTAATCTAGTAGGTTGTGTGAAATGTTTGTGTAAAAAGGTTGTTTTATAATCGAATCCGGCCAGCGGTGGGTAGAGCGGTTAAAAGTAACAAGGTTATTATCATTAATAAGTGAGTCCCATAAGAGGTCTAAAGAATTGATGTTTTTTGGTAAACGTAAAGCAACACCCACTATGGCTACTTTCATAATGATTACTCTTTTGTTGTACTTTTTTCACTAATAAAACCACTCAAACCAATAATTTCTGCATTTTTAACAAATGCATCATAATCTGCAATCGTTGTTTCCAAAAATGACTCTACATAGCTTTGAATAAAACAACCTCCAAGAAGGTCGTAAGGAGTATAGCTATAGGTAGGAAACATGAATGCATTCTCTAGTTTTGCGTGGCATTCAAAAAATAAAACACCCTTTCTAATCAAGGTTTCTACTTTAGTTTGAGAAACCTTTGGATAAGTATCTGATAATAAGACCATGTTGGGTAGTAAGTGTTGTTCAATTGATTTAACTCCATCATCCCCTTTAGTGCTGAGTAGTATGATAAGACCAGAACTGGAAATCTCATGAAACTTTGAGTATAAGAAATTAACATTTTTTGAATTCGGAAAAATGTCCTTGTTAACAATATCAAATAGATTAACCTTAATATCTCTGGATTCTAAATGCCTAGCTAATGCTTGGCCTGTATAACCACTACCTATGATAGATATAGGGCGCTTCTCTAGAAATAAATCTGGAAACCTTTTAATAGTGCCATCAATACATTTTGAGAGCATATAAACCGTGCCATGTGTTTGTAAACTTATTCGCTCATTGGCAAGTAGGGGTTGCATGTTAAATTTTGAAATAGCGGAAGGTAATATACCCCCTAAAGCGATGCGTCTAGCCTTCCAAGTTCTAATTGACTGAATTTGTTTGCTTACTACAGTCTTATTAGACCAAATAATATCATTAGTAGATGAGTTGGACACAACTAGAGATATACCATTTCTAGATACAATAAAGCCTATTGGAATATGATGTGTTTTTAAAAAAAAGGACTGAGTAAGTAAGCGACTAATAGCTTCAGGTAATACATCAGAGATTGTGTCTTCGGTCCCTGAATTAATAACAAATAAAACTCGCCATCGAATAAGTTTTAAAATCGGTGTTAAAAGGAGTAGTAAGAAGATAAAAAGTAGATGGAGTTTTTTTTTCAAAATGGTTCTTTTAGTGTAATTGGTTAACAAACTATAAGTAGATGAGCAGGTGGTGCAACACTTATTTTAATGACATATAAAAAATGAGCCTATTTCTTAATAAATTAATTTGTTATGTGACATGTTTTTTGATTCAGAGTTTGGGAGTCAATATACTCGCGCTAATTTTCTATTAGCAGAATCAAATTTATAAGGATTTAAATTAATGCAACGAATTATTCTCATATTATGTCTTCATTTAATTAGTATAGATATACATGCAAGCGGTGAATGGTTGCTTGAAAGGGATGAAAACGGAACCAAAGGGTATTGCAAAGTTCATGAATCAGGATACAAATACTGCAAAATAGAAAAAATATTTCCTTTCACGCTTAAAGAATTGGTTGCCATCAACACTGATGCAAGTTATTTAGCAAGTTGGATGGAAACAGCCATGTATGCTGAACAAATAGAAAAAGTGAGCGATACTAACTATGTTAACTACTTACAATATGATATTCCGTACCCTTTTAGAGATCGTGACTCAGCTACACGAACACATATAACCCAAGATTCTAAAACAAAAGAAATAAAAATGGAGTTCAAAACTGATAATAGTATCAGAGAGCAGTCCATTGAGTTCGAACCAATGGAGTTTATTTTTGGTTACTGGAAGTTTATACCGATTAGTAAAAAAGAAAGTAAGGTTGAGTATGCTGTACTTGTTTTGCCTGGCGGTAATCTTCACTCTGTCTTATTTAACCCGTCTGCAGTTGATGTTCCTTGGACGACGGTCCAAAATATGGAAAAAGAGCTTTTGACAGGTAGGTATAAAAAAACAGATATTAACTATATAGAGAACTTCTAACTTAAGATTTAAGAGCTTATGGTGAGAATTACCCCCTTCCATTTTACGCGACTTTTATATGGTGCCATCAGTATAACTTTTGTTCTCGCTTGTGCGTTTGCAATGATAAAATCTGAGAAAATAAGTCGTGTTTTCAATGTTGAAGTACTAACCGGTAGTCTTAATGAAAGTCAAATTGAAGATATTAGAGCAGTGTCTGTTGATGATTGGCGTATCAGGTCTTCAGATGAACTCAACTTTGGTTATACAGATAAGCCTGTATGGATAAAAATATCCTCTGAAAATTTTACTGATGAAGATAATATAGTAGATTTAAATTTCCCACAGTTGGATTTTGTTGATTTGTTTATTGTGAATGAGCAAACAGGTGAGGTATCTGATCATCAATTATCTGGCGATAGGCAAGAATTAAAGGTAAAAAAGATCAGGTCTGAAAGGATACTCTTTTCAGTTAAACGAATAGATTCTTCATCTCAGGCTTATATTCGAATACAAACGGACGGTTCTAACCAAGCCCCTATATCTATTACTAGTCTTGAAGAATACTTAGGCAAGGCAGATTTTGTTAGTAGCTTACTTCACTTTTTCTTGGGCTTTTCATTGTTTGCTACAATTTTGCATGGTATGTCTTTATTTGTATATAAAGACTTCGCTTATCTTTATTACATTATTTTGAATGTGTCGATGAGCCTATTTCTACTTTTTCATTATCGTATTATCAATGTATATACCGATATTCTTAGCATATATACCCTGCATGCTGGGGTGGTGTTATCTATTATGTGTGCTTTTTATGCAGCAATTAAATTGGTTCATATTAATTTTATCCGATGGGAGTTCGAAAGATTTGATAAACATCTTGAACGTGCAGGTTTTTTTGCTCTAATTATTATTGTTAGCCTTTTCTTTGTCGATTACCAACTTTCTTTATTGGTTGTGTTTGTGTATTTAGGACTAATTGCTCCATTTATAATGTATATGTTAATTATATTTGTAGTAAATACTAAGCAAACTAAATTTATAAAGTTTGGGAGATCAATTGCTATAGCATGGTTTATTTTTTTGATTGCGGCTAGCGCTCAAATTTTGGGTGAAGTAGGTTTAATTCTTGATACGAGCTATGTAAATCATGGGTTTCTTTTTGGTTGCATTGGCATTGTGCTATCTATGGGGTTAATCCTAACTAGTAATTTAGAGCTTGAACATGGAACCAAACTCCAAGCAGAAAAAGAATTAGCACAAGCTAATCAGCGTCTCTACCAAGCAGATAAGCTTGCTGTAATTTCAACTATGTCTTCCGGTTTAATTCATGAAATCAAAAACCCGTTAAACTGGACGAAAGCATCTGTTTCAATTGCATTGAGTGAGGTTGATAAAAATGATGATCTTCAGGAATTGTTGTCTGACAGCTTGGGTGGGCTTAATCAAATTGAGAATATTGTTGAGGGTTTGAACTGGTATGCAAAATCAAAAACCTTAGCGCTTACTGGTGGTGTGAATTTGAAGTCGATTATTGATCGCACTTTGAATCTGGCAAAATCCCAGTGTGAGGGAATTGTTATTGTTAATGATGTGAGTGACGATATTGAGGTTTATGCTTCGGATAATCATCTCGCCCAACTATTTATTAATATTCTATCCAACAGTATAAAAGCGATTGAACAGGTGCAGGATAACCGACAGGGTAAAATACAGATTACTGCGGGGTATATGAAAAACGATTCAAACAATAAAAAAGGCCGAGTCTATCTGTCATGGCTTGATAACGGTATTGGTATTGAAAAAGAAAAGGTAGCTAGAATTTTTGACCCCTTTTTTACAACTAGTGAAGTTAACGAAGGTATTGGTTTAGGAATGAGTATCGCCAAACAAATTGTCGACAAACATGAGGGGAGTATGGAAATTCTGAGCAAAAAAAATGAATGGACGCGTATTAATATCTATTTAAATAAATCATGAATTATCAGGAAACAAAAGAGGCGTGCTTGTGACGAGGGCAACGAACGAAAAATTATACCTCACTAAATCTTTTCTATTTGTGGATGACGAACCTGCGATTTGCGCTTCAGTTAAACGCATATCAAAAATCTATGGCGTAAATGTTCAGATAGCAAATAGCGCAAGTGTTGCTGTATCGCTTCTGGAACACAGTCCGAATGAATACTTCCTGATATTGACTGATGAGCTAATGCCCGGCATGTCGGGGACTGAGTTATTAATGGTCGTGCAGCAGCGCTGGCCACACATTAGGCGTGCGCTTATTTCGGGGGCAAACAATCCCGAGGTTCTACAAAAAGGTTATGACGAGGCGAATATTTTTTGTTATTTGCAAAAGCCTGTATCAGACCCCTTAATAAAACAATTGATCGAAGATGCCTGTGAAGACTACCTTTTGGAGAAACGAAGTCATGAGCAGGTGATCAAATCTCGTTTAGCCATTCTTGAAAAAACAATTAAGCAAGGTTTTAGCAAAAGGAAGCATCAAGCTTTGTTTAAACGCTTTTCAAAAGCCTACCTTGCTAACTGCAGAAGCGGCTGGAAGCAAGCCGGTCTTTATCAGGTTGATGCGAGCACTTTGGATAGCGCCATTTACGAAAACTATTTAACTCAGCGTTGTCTCTCTTCTATTGAAAAAATTGATAAGAAAATAACTGGTCAAACTGCTGATAATGTTTCTGAATTCAAACTCTCTGCATCTTTACGGCAGTTTGGTATTCGAGGGCTGAAACAAATGGATCGCTATGTTGAAGGTAATGAAGCTATCTTTGTCGCGATGCTTGCGACGCTTAAAGATTATTATTTAATATTAGGTTTGCCTATTAGTAAGATGATTGCACCTCAAAGCACATGTGTTGATATTTCACTTGGGGGGCGATTTACTTATAACGACTTTTTCAACCCCCTACTGTCAAGTGTTGAAAGAGGGGTTGAGTTGGCATGTCTTCAGCTAGAATTTCTGATGTTAGCTTGTTTATTTGGTGTTGAAACAGAAATGGATTTTAGTGAAAAAATAAGTATAAGGATATTGCTTTAAAGTAAGCATTCAAACTATGAATATTAAAATACTATCAGGTGATAAACTTTGGGCTGACACACTAAATATCTCACTTACCATGCTTGGCGAATCGGAAATTGAAATTTGTACGAGCATTGATGAAAGTACAGAAAGCTTCCTGAAACAATCAAATGACCAAACTATTTTGTTAATTGACTCAGCTATTTCAGGTGTAGACTATTGGTCTTTGGTTGATTGGTTAAGAAAAGAGTTTGCAGGAAAAACTATTGTATTTACAGAGGCGCGCTCCTACAACATGCAGCGTTCACAATTAATAAAGCTGGGATGCCATGCTGTTATCACCAAAAATGAAGGCCTTGCGGCGTGCTGGTCGGCGATTTTGTCATTTCGTCAAGGTGAAAAATACTACACGTTAGATAAGGGGTCGCCGTTTGACCAGCTTAATGGTCTTGAGCAAAAATTTGCAAAAGATTTATTGAGCTATGATATAAAAATGCTGGTATCTATTTATGATATAACCCAGCAAGGCGTCAATAAGAAAAAACTCAGCTTATATCAAAAGCTAAATATCAAAACTGTTCATCCAGACATTACTTTTAAACAACTTGCCACACTTCATAAATTTTGAACCGCTTAAAGTGACCAACATAAATATACTGAACGGTTAGATACTATATTCAGTATAAAAAACTGCTGCGTAGTTTAAAGCATAGAGTTTGTACTTTTTGGTGGTGTGTAAAGTGTTCCAACTAATTTAAGCACTGGATGGCCGTTAAAAGGCTATCTGAATACCATGGGCTTGAGTCGTGAAAATTCACTATGAAAGACTTACGGAGAAACAAAATTAGAGGCCACCGAGGGCCTCTAATTTTAGGTGGCGTTTACAATGACTGGTCTATAGGGAATGACATGTGAGCACCCGGTTTTGGCATGGTGAAATTTTGATGACTCATATCGCCAGAAGCTGACTTAACGCGTTCAATAAAAGTGGAGGCATTTGTTAATGGCACCACATCTAAAGGAAAGACCGGATCACCTCTTAAGCCGAACATCCACCATACGTCTGGGTATATCCAGTTGTTAGCAAAAAAGTTTTCCCAGTGGCCAAGCACGTAATGTGATGCTTCAAGGTTGTTAATAATGCCCTGTGGGTACTGGAATAGCTCATCACCTTGATGGTCAAACGGTTCTTTTATTTCATTAAAGTTGGCGACCGTCAGGATTGCAACATCAACCTTTTTTTCGTCAAGTATTGCGGTGGGGATAAAACCTTTAGTCGGGTCGCTCGCGGCATCCTCATAATGTAAGCGAAAGGCAATATTATTATTGTCATCTAGAAAATCAACTACGTATGCAAATGATTGGCCTTCTCGCCAAAAAAAAGCTGAGCTGGGAACTTCATCCAAATCTTCGTCTAAACCGCCCTTGGAAACTTCAAATAACCACTCAATTTCTTCACCAATAAGGCCGCCATCGGCATCTAAAATTGCTCCTTTAAATAAAGTCGCATTGGGGGCATGGTTGCTATTGATTGCCATGACGCGAATTTTACCCGATGGGTTGTAAGCCCAAGTACCCACTTCTTCAGCTACTTGTGGTTCGGCATAAATATCGGCAGCAGTGGATGCCTGATCATTCAAGATATGAATCTTTGCAGGGTCGACTACCGATGCAACAAGGTGTTTCATGGTTTTTGAACCATAAAGTGTTGCTTTCTGGGCATACTTTTCCATGATGTAAGGCACATCAAGTAAGTGGTCGTAATGCGCATGACCCACTAAGATCATATCAACGTCAGAAACATCTGGAATTAAGCGATCGACAGTACTTTTGCTAACATGCGTATCTAATAATAAGCTTAGTGGGTCAGGGTTTGTATAAGAGGGCGCAAACATGATTTGGTCATCACCCCAGCTAATTAGATAGCCGCCAACCCCTAATGATTCAATATTGACGCGTGGTGTGTTTTCTGGCGCGGGAAGGTATACGCCATCTAGCCCTAAGTCAGAACCGTATGTACTTACCAGATCATCAAGCTGGTTTGCTGATGCCGTTTGAAATGAGATTGTAAACAGGCCTGACAAGAGTAATGCAGCGGATTTAAGCGTTTTTTTCCCCTTAATAGGGTTTAATTTTGTTGTTATCATTTTGTACTCTTTTGTATAAGTTATTTTTGGATTTATTAAGAACGTTGTAATATTAAAATATTCAAAATTTTAAGACCCCCGACAAATAGGGTATGTTATTTTCAAATGTGAACTTGGCTTGGTTTTGTGTCACATAAAGTACATTATTTCTTTTGTCTTAGTCGTAATAAGAATTAAAGAGTTCGTACTTAAAACCGATATAGATTTAAACGTTGAATTAAAATCAGGAAGGTCGTACACGTGCCATCGGAACAACCTCATAAAGTAGGGCTTAAGAATAAGGGGACGATTGATACGCTTAGTTCTTCTGTTCAAAATAGCCCTGTGCCTCATGGAAAGGCTAGGAAGCGAGGTAAGATTGTTGAGCGTCGGGAAGGCGATCCAAACAGTCCTTTGTCTTCGCGAGATCGACGTGTATCAAAAAATAGAAGAAAGTCCCCCGAAGAGCTTAAAAGTGAGAAAAAGGCGGATAAAGAGAAGTCAGAGACACGAAGTGATATTAAATTGCAGCAGCATCGTAAGAAAATTCTATTAGCTGGTTGTGAACCTGTCATGGGGTTTAACTATGACTGTTTGGCGATGGATGACTACCCAAGTAATGCCCTTGTATCATCTGCACGACGAGACAGGGATTACTGGTTAGCGCTTTGTAGTGTTTTTGGCAGTGCATTTCTATTAGGGCTACTAGGGTTAGTGCCTGCATGGGTTTCTGGTGCTGGTTGTGGTCTATTTTTAATGTCTCTGGTCTTTGCATTTACATCATTTCGTAAACATTTTTTCGAACGCCCCCCATTACATGAACTGCTAAAATTACGTAAACGAATTGAATTTTCGGCGTTAAATCATATTCACTTTTTGGAAGGGAAGGATGGTTTAGCGTGGCGATGCGGAAAGCTTGCAAAATACAATTCGAATCTAGATCGAAAACTCTTTAGTGGGCTAGTTGAATTTTCCAGAGAAAGAGAGTTGTTTAATGTAATCAAAAATAAAAAGCATATTCGCCTTTATTTATTGATGATGATCGAGTCACAAAAAGCTTATAAGCGTTTACAAAAACAATACTTGGAACAACATTTTAATCATCTGGATCAAGGCTGGGATGATACGATAAACGACGCTGAAGCCGAAAAACTTGAACAATCGTTAAATATAGGTGAAGACAGCTAAAGTACACATTCAAATTCTTGACAAAAATTAGGATCAAACGTATGTTTAAAACATCCGTTTGGAATGTTTATACTAATTTTTTATATTAAGAATTTTCATGGCTTATACCGAAACTGTTGATCGCATATTAGATGCTGCCGAATTATTGTTTGCAGAAAAAGGCTTTTCAGAAACGTCACTTCGAATGATTACAAGTAAAGCGAAAGTGAATCTGGCTGCAGTAAATTATCATTTTGGTTCCAAGAATGCCTTAATTCAGGCCGTGTTTTCACGCTTCCTTAGACCTCTGAGTCATTTGATGGAAGAAGGGCTTAAGAAACATCAATGGGACCTTGATAGCGGTCAAGCGCCCGATATCGAACAAATTCTAAGACTTTACACGCATTGCTTATTAGACATTCCAACACGACATGAAAATGGCGTGTCTATTTTTATGCGTTTGCTAGGGCTCGCGTATACCCAGTCTCAAGGTCACCTTAGGTTATATCTTGAAGAAGAATACTCTGTGACGTTCAAATTCATTCTAATGATGGTTAAAGAAAGTACACCTCAATTAAGTACTGAGGAGCGTTTTTGGCGTACTCAATTTACTTTGGGTGCAATGGCTTTCACGATGTCTAGCATACAGCCACTAACTGATATCCTGGAAAACAAACAAGGTTCAAAAGCGGACCCGGAAAAGGTGATCGACTTTTTGGTTCCATTTTTAGTTGCGGGTTTGAAGACTCCTCCAATTCAAGAATAAACAGCATTTGGAACATCAACCCGCCAGATTTGTTCTATGTTAGTCTTATATGGCCAGTACATATATAAAATAAAAACGACTGTTAGTGCTAAAGTTTCAGCAATTACCTTTGGTTGTAATCTATGACCCAAATTAAAATCTCTATAAGTGCTCAAACTTTAACTTTGGAAGATGGTTCAGAGCGTCATCAGTACTCCATTTCTACTGCGGAAAATGGGGCCGGGCAGTCTTCTGGTTCGGGGTGTACCCCGTTGGGTTCTCATTATATACGCGCTAAGATTGGTCGCAGTGAACCTGAGAACGCCGTATTTGTTGCTCGACGAGCTACCAGTGAAATCTATTCAGAAAAGCTAGCCGTAACGTTTCCGAATCGTGACTGGATATTAAGCCGTATACTCTGGCTTTGTGGCACGCAATTAGGTTTTAATCGCTTAGGGAATGTTGATACGATGCAGCGTTATATTTACATTCACGGAACGCCTGATTCTGAACCCATGGGGGTTCCAAAGTCGCACGGGTGTATTCGGATGCGTAATAAAGATGTTGTTCATTTATTCGATCATACCCCTGTCGGTACGCCCGTCAGTATTTCGCTTTAGGAGAGGTGGCTTTGAACCACACAGATAGTGTTAATAACGTAATATTTGGTCCTTTGATGTTGGATGTTGCAGGACTTTCTTTAACTCATGAAGAAAAGAAAATACTTAACCACCCCTTAGTTGGAGGCTTAATTCTTTTTTCTCGGAACTACAGTTCTCCGGAGCAATTAAAAGCTTTAGTCAGTGACATTCGCTTAGCTTCGCCAAATATAATTATTGCAGTTGATCATGAAGGGGGGCGTGTTCAGCGTTTTAAAGAAGGCTTTACGCGCATTCCTGCTATGGCATCATTGGGAGTGCTCTATAAAGACAATCAAGAATTAGCGATACAGCTGTCACGTGATTGCGGTTGGTTAATGGCAGCAGAATTGGTTGCGTATGACATTGATATTAGTTTTGCACCGATATTGGACCGAGACTACGGCATCTCTAGTATTATTGGCGATCGTGCTTTTTCAGATAACCCTGATGAGATTGTGATTTTAACACAAGCTTTTGTGGATGGGATGGCTGAAGTAGGAATGGCGTCAACAGGTAAGCACTTTCCTGGGCATGGAGGCGTTGCTGCAGACTCACATATTGATATACCCGTTGATGATCGTTCATTAGATGAATTGCGCAAAAATGATATTAGTATTTTTGAACCTATTATTGCGGGTGGTCTAAACGCAATTATGCCTGCCCACATTATTTATCCTAAAGTAGACAGTCAAGCCGCTGGCTTCTCTCGATATTGGCTACAAACGATGCTTCGTGGTGAGCTTAATTTTGATGGTGTTATATTTAGTGATGACTTAGGGATGGAAGGTGCAACGGTTGCGGGTAGTTTTCCAGAAAGAGCAGAAGCCGCATTAAGTGCTGGGTGTGATATGGTTTTGGTATGTAATAACCCGGATGGCGCACAAGAAGTTTTATCTTATCTTGAATCAAAAAAGCCTGTAAATAACCCTCGCTTAGGGACAATGCTCCTTAAGCAAGACAAGAAAATACCTTTGAATGATTTACAGAAAATGCCTCGGTGGCAAAGAACATTTAAGAAGCTGGCTGAGCTTTCTGGCTAAGCCCATTTTACGATTTATAGAAATAATTGGAAACGGCAATGGATTTAACAATAATAAGTACCTGGTTACAGTCACAAGGTTTTGAAGATCTAACTTATCGTCAAACGGTTGAGATTTTCATTATTGTTTTTTTAACTGCTTTGATTGCTTATGTTTCAAGTAAAGTGTTTAAACGCATTGAAAAGCAGTTTGAAAAAACAAGAAACCTGTGGGATGACACACTGCTAGAGGCGGCTCGTTCGCCAATCACGTTTGCAATTTGGTTGTTAGGTTTATCGTGGGCCGCACATGTCGCACAACTCCAATCTGGTGCTGAAATATTTGGCGCGATACCTGCGTTTCAGCGAGTCGGCGTTATTTTTTGTTTAACGTGGTTTGTCGTACGTTTTATTACCGGCGCTGAAAAGATCGTTATTTGCCCTGATAAAATGAAAGAACCTATGGATGAAACAACGGTTTCAGCCATGGGTAAACTGCTGCGAGCATCCGTCATCATTACTGCTGTATTAGTTGTCTTGCAGACGATGGGATATAGCATTAGTGGCGTACTGGCTTTTGGTGGAATAGGGGGGATTGCCGTTGGTTTTGCTGCAAAGGATTTATTGGCAAATTTCTTTGGTGGCTTAATGATCTATCTGGATCGTCCATTTAAAGTCGGGGACTGGGTTCGTTCACCCGACCAAAATATCGAAGGTACTGTTGTTAAAATTGGTTGGCGTCTAACGACGATCAGAACGTTTGATAAGCGTCCTTTGTATGTACCTAACGCAGTCTTTACGAGTATTTCGGTACAAAACCCCTCTCGAATGAGTCATCGTCGTATTTATGAAACAATAGGTTTACGTTATGACGATGCAAGCAAGCTATCAAGTATTATTCAAAGCGTTAAAGCAATGCTTCAGGCGCATGAGGCAATTGATGAGCGGCAAACTTTAATTGTGAATTTTAATTCTTGTGGCCAGTCCTCTTTAGACTTTTTTGTTTATACCTTCACTAAAACAACCGACTGGATAAAATACCACGAAGTTAAGCAAGATGTTCTTTTAAAGATATTGGATATTATTGAACAACAAGGCGCTGAGGTGGCATTCCCAACTTCTACAGTGTTGGTACCTGACGGTGTTCAGGTTTTGAATAGTGAGATAAACACATGATTGGAATTATTGGTGGAACAGGTTTAACGCAATTAGATGGTCTGGAGGTTTTAGAGAGTAAATGGTTTGATACACCCTATGGCGAACCAAGTGCCGCATTAACATTTGGTTCTATTTCGGGTACGAAAGTCGTATTCATTGCCCGACATGGTGACCCTCATCAAATACCTCCGCACAAAATAAACTACCGCGCTAATATCAGTGCGCTTGAACAGGCTGGTGTGACTAAAATTCTGGCGGTTAATGCCGTTGGGGGTATTCATGCATCGCTAGGCCCTGCTGAAGTTGCTATCCCAGATCAGATTATTGATTACACTTATGGGCGCGAGCATACCATTTATGATGCAAGCTCAACCGAACTGGATCATATCGATTTTACTTTCCCTTATAGTCAATCACTCAGGGGATTGCTCATTCAGGCTGCTGATGAAACCGGTGTTTCAATATTAAAAAGCGGAACTTACGGGGCAACACAGGGGCCTCGATTAGAGTCTGCCGCTGAAATTAAAAAATATAAGCTTGATGGTTGTGATTTAGTCGGGATGACTGGAATGCCTGAAGCGGCGCTTGCGCGTGAATTTGGTATTGAATATGCGTGCCTTGCTTTAAGTGTAAACTGGGCGGCTGGTTTAAGTGATTCTATTATTACAATGGATGATATTCATCTGGCTATTGAGCAAGGCATGGGGAAAGTACATAAAATATTGAAAGCCTTCTTATTGGCTTGAGGGCTCTTGGTAGGTCTTATAAGGCCTTAACTAACCAGCGATCAAGCTGGTTAGCAAACGCTTGTTTATCTTGTTGATTTAGTGGTGATGGCCCACCGCTATGTACGCCACTAGAGCGCATCGTTTCCATAAAATTACGCATTGTTAGTCTGGCTTTGATATTCTCTTTCGTGTGTATTTCTCCTCTGGGTCCAATAGCAATCGCACCTTTTGAGATGATTTCATCGGCCAGCGGAATATCTTGTGTGATGACTAAGTCACCTTTAATTGCTTGCTCTACAATCCAGTTATCAGCCACATCAAACCCAGAACTTACACGAACAGACCGAACGTTTGGATAGGGTGGAACAGAGATGGTTTGATTCGCAACAAAGGTAACTTGTATGCCTGTGCGTTTGGCGGCACGAAGTAACATCTCTTTAATGGTTATTGGGCAAGCGTCGGCATCAACCCAGATAGAAGGGGAACTCTTATGAGGCTGATTCATCTAACTGTCAAACCCTTCAGCGTTCTCGCCATATTTGAAAGGTGTTTCAATCTTTTTAATCGTGACTAATAAACCAAGGGCGGGGTGGTCAATGTAATGAATTTCAGTATCTTTAATTCGACGGCTCTGTTTGAAGTGAATCGTATTTTTTGCAACTAGACTTTCGCCAGCTTTGTTTAAAGCAGGGTGTTGATAAGCTAGAGGTGAAAGCAACCAATTTAAAGGCCATTTGCTGGTATCAGATTCGAAAACCCAGTTCTTTAAATCTGTATAGGGTAATGAGGTAAAATCCGATAAAAATACATCTATGTCAACATGCATATAGCGTTCGCGTCTGATTTGTAACTCTCCTTCTAACTGAAATCGCTCTCCTTCGTTATATGATTGACCACCAGTAATCTTAAGTGGAGGAAGTTGTTCTCCTCTTTGAATGGCCTGCTGCCAGCTACCGGAAGAATAAACTTTTAGCTCTCTACTGGCTGACACACGTTTAATGACGTCAACAAAATCTGATTCACTTTGCGCGATTGTTGTTAATTGATAAGGAGATGGCGCATTTTCATTTGAGGTGAGGTAGTAATATTGCTCACGTACTGGAAGGTCATATTTCACATCTTCAAAGCGAAGTACGTGTCTGTCGGAATTTAAGTGTTCAAATAAAACATATTCAATTTGAAACCACTTTTCAGGCGGGGTTTCTGCATGACCAGGCGTGCTAAAAATAATTAAAGAAAAGGCAAATAATAAAAATTTATGGGGCATGTAGTTTGGTTCCATCTTCTTTAAGGTGCCGATTAAGCGTGAACTAGTGAGTATTGTAAGGGCTGTATTGTCAAAGTACAAAACCTTAATGGCACAAGGGTGTTATCTCGGCCACTAATGAGCTCGGCTTTCTATTTAGTGATCAACATACTCAGTAAGTCATCTATTTCAGTTAATTTCTCATCTGTATTTGTTGCTTTAAGTTCAAACTTTAATTTAGTTGCGCCTTCAAGTCGGTAGCGATCAGGGTGTTTCTGAACGAGTTGAACAATAGACATTGGGTCGACGCTGGTAGTAGATGTGAACTCGATACGACCAGAAGTTTCGCCTGCATCAATCTTTGAAATACCAATTTTTTCAGCTTTGAATTTCAACTCCGTTTGACGCATTAAGTTTTTAATAGGGTCGGTTAACATGCCGAAACGGTCAATCATTTCGACTTGAATATCTTTTAGTTCATCTTTTGATTTGGCGCTTGAAATACGCTTGTATAGAACCAGACGCATATGAACATCAGGTAAGTAATCTTCCGGGATGATTGCCGGGATTCTTAGATTTATTTCAGTTGCGGTGAAGGGGGTGTCCAGATTTATTTCTTGGCCTTCCTGTAGTGATTTGACTGCTTGTTCTAATAATTCCATGTACAAAGTAAATCCGATGTTTTGGATTTGACCACTTTGTTCTGAACCTAATAACTCGCCTGCGCCGCGTATTTCCAAGTCGTGTGTTGCGAGCATGAATCCAGCGCCCAGCTCTTGTGAAGCTTCAATTGCTTCGAGGCGCTTTTCTGCATCACTACTTAGTCTTTTAGCGTCTGGTGTTAATAAATAGGCATAGGCTTGGTGGTGTGATCGACCAACGCGACCACGTAATTGGTGAAGCTGAGCTAAGCCAAATTTATCTGCACGATCAATAATAATAGTGTTCGCATTTGGGATATCGATACCGGTTTCAATAATGGTAGAGCAAACCAAAACATTAAAACGAAGGTGATAGAAATCAGTCATGGCTTGTTCAAGTTCGCGTTCACGCATCTGGCCATGTGCTACACCAACACGAGCTTCGGGTACGAGTTTTTGAAGGAACTCCGCTTCTTTTTCAATGTTTTTTACATCGTTAAATAAGTAATAAACTTGCCCGCCACGTAAAATCTCACGTAATAATGATTCTTTAATTAATGCATCTTCGCGCTCACGAACAAAAGTTTTGACGGACAGGCGTTTTGCTGGCGGTGTTGCGATGATGGACAAATCACGGATGCCACCCATTGCCATATTTAAGGTACGTGGAATGGGCGTTGCCGTCATCGTGAGAATATCGACGTCTGAGCGAAAAGCTTTGATCTTTTCTTTTTGCTGTACACCAAATCTATGTTCTTCATCAATAATCAACAAGCCTAGGTCTTTATACTTAACATCTTGTTGAATAAGTTTGTGCGTACCGACGATAATATCTGCCTTGCCTTCAGTAATATTCTTTAACGTTTGAGTTTGGGACTTAGCAGTATTAAATCGTGATAACACTTCTACTTTTATCGCTGTATCAGCGAAACGGTCTTGGAATGAGTCGTAATGTTGCTGTGCAAGAAGTGTGGTTGGAACCAAAATGGCAACTTGCTTACCTGAGTGCGTGGCAATAAATGCTGCTCTCATGGCAACCTCAGTTTTACCGAAGCCTACGTCACCGCAAATCAATCTGTCCATGGGTTGTTCGCGAGTCATGTCTTGCTTGACTGCATTAATCGCATTAATTTGGTCAGGAGTTTCTTCAAAAGGAAAGCCAGCACAGAACCCTCGATAGGCTTCACCGGGTTTGTCGTGTTTGAAACCTGATTGTGCCTCACGAGTTGCATAAACTTCTAACAGCTCAGCTGCTGTGTCACGAATTTTTTCCAGTGCCTTTTGCTTGGCGACGCTCCATTTTTCGGTGCCAAGTTTATGGAGTGGGGCTAGGGATTCATCTGTTCCGCTATATCTTGAAATTAAGTGCAAAGAAGCAACCGGAACATAAAGTTTTGCTTCATTGGCATATTCCAAGGTTAGAAATTCATCAACTTGATTACCAACTTTTAGCGTTTCTAAACCACGATAGCGACCAACACCGTTATCAATATGAACGACGGGTGACCCAATTCTGAGTTCTGTTAAGTTTTTAACGATTAGGTCGGCGTTATCTGTTGCTTTCTTTCGGCGTCGGCTTTGAATGACTCGTTGGCCAAATAACTCTGTTTCAGTGATGATTTGAAAGGGCTCAGATGTAGAAATAAACCCGTGGCTTAAACCACCTACACAAAGTGAAACAGGATGTTTTTTTGAGATGAATGAGGCCCAATCAGGCACTTGCTGGTATTTGAGGGAGTATTGTTTAAAGAGGTCTACTAAAACCTCTCTTCGTCCGGCTGATTCAGCAAGAATCAAAGAACGCCCTTCAAAACCGTCTAAACTGGTTTTAAGTTTACTTATCGGGTCAGAAGCTCTGTCATCAATTGAAAGGTCTTGAAGTGTATCGATGTCGAGGTTCTCTTTTCCTGCAGATGAGCCAATTGAATCGGGGTCTAATGTAATACGAGGAAATGATTTTAAACTTGAAAATAATTCATCCGTTTTTAAGAATAAATTTCGTGGCGGAAGGATAGGACGTTGGAGATCGTGACGACGATCTTCATAGCGGTGGTTTATATCCATCCACAGCGTATCGACTAATTGAGGTACTTCAGGTGGTGTAAGTACTAAAGTCTCTTTAGGCAAATAATCAAATAGTGAACTCATGTCATCAAAAAACAGTGGGCTGTAATATTCGATGCCATGAGGCTTTATACCGTCTTTTATGTCCCTGATAATAGATGAATTTGCTGTCGCATTTGGGAATTGGTCAAGCCATTGGTTACGAAAAGTCATGCGGCTTGCGGTATCCCAAGGGAATTCATAAGCAGGTAAAATCTTTAATGTTTCCAGCTTTTTCTTTGATCGTTGTGTTTCAGGGTCAAACGTTCGTAGGCTTTCTATTTCATCATCAAACAATTCAATTCTGACTGGCTGCACGCTACCCATTGGGAAAATATCAAAAATAGCGCCCCGCTGGGTATATTCGCCATGTTCATAGACTGTATCGACATTACGATAACCAACAGATTCCAAAATGGTTTTGTAGCGTTTGGTGTCGAAATCTTGTCCGACGTCTAATGAAAGAGAGTTGCCTTGAATAAAACTGATTGGAGGTAATCGGTGTAACAGGGTAGTTACAGGTATAATTAAAATACCTCTTTTAGCGTGTGGAAGGCGATTTAATGTGTCTAGCCGTTGAGAAATAATATCTTCGTGAGGTGAGAAAGTATCGTAGGGTAGGGTTTCCCAATCCGGAAAGACTAATATTTCATCATTACTTTGCTGCTCATCCCTAAAGAATTTGAGTCCATTCTCAATCGCGTAGGCCTGTTGCGAGTCTTTAGTAATCAATAAACAAAATGAATCTAACTTGTTGAGTAAAGTGTGTATTAAATACGGTGTTGCACCGGATTTGACGCGGCCCCAAGAACGGTGATCGTCAGCATTGGAAGGAATACCTGTACTTGGTAGGATCGCACTCGACATAAGAATCAATTTCTATAATGAATAAAGGCGCGAATGATACCTTTAAGTGTCATTATTTGAAACTCTACTGTGACTGGTTTAATGCCAAAATCTAAAGCAATAAATCGTCATCAATAGGGTGAAATGTATTCGCAGAATCAATTAATGACTTTGCTGTTAGAGGTCGCACGCCATAGACTTCGGTATTGACATGGTAGTCGCGTTTTATTTTCTCTAGTAAAAGGTCAAAATCACCGTCGCCGGAAAGTAAAATGACCGTATCTACTTCTTGAGCAATTGCCATCACATCAATGGTAATGCCGACATCCCAGTCACCTTTTGCAGACCCATCACTGCGTTGTATATAAGGCTTTAATTTGACGCTAAAACCAATGTGCTTCAGTGCGTTTTGAAATTTTAATTGCTTATCATCGCCTCGGTGAATGGCATATGCCATTGCACTCACAACATCGCCTTGAGTATTTATTTTGTCCCATAGTTTTCGGTAATTAAACTGGCGGCCATAGGTTTGTCGGGTGGTGTAATAAATATTTTGAACATCAACAAAAACAGCAATTTTTTTCACTAACGATTCATCCTAATAAAATTAAAACACATAGAAGAGAAGTGTACAGGTATTGATCAGTTTGTGGCATAATATGCGCCTCATTTTTCGCGTGGTGAATATTAGCGAACCGTTATTTTCAAACCACATGAACGATCAGACTCTATTTTAACTTATTATTCGGAAGACTATCTTGCTTACAACCGCAAATATCACCATGCAATTCGGCGCTAAGCCTCTCTTTGAAAATGTTTCTGTCAAATTTGGTAATGGAAACCGTTACGGTTTAATCGGTGCTAATGGCAGTGGTAAATCCACCTTCATGAAAATTCTGGGTAGTGATCTGGAGGCGTCAGCAGGAAATGTAGCTAAGGACCCAAATGAACGTATTGGTAAATTACGTCAGGACCAGTTTGCTTATGAAGAATACAGTGTCATGGATACTGTCATCATGGGCCATGAAGAGCTATGGGCGATCAAAGCAGAAAAAGATGCGATTTATGCTAATCCTGAAATGACAGAAGCGGATGGTATTCGTGCCGGTGATTTAGAAGCTGAGTTTGCTGAAATGGATGGTTACAGCGCAGAAGCAAGAGCGGGTGAGTTGTTATTAGGTTTGGATATTCCTCAAGAGCAACATTATGGCCTGATGAGTGAAGTCGCACCTGGCTGGAAGTTAAGAGTACTGCTTGCTCAGGTATTATTTTCAGAACCCGATATTATGTTACTGGATGAGCCGACCAACAACCTGGATATTAATACGATTCGATGGTTAGAAGATATTCTGAATGAACGTAACTGTACGATGGTGATTATTTCGCATGATAGACACTTTTTGAATAGTGTTTGTACACATATGGCTGATTTGGATTATGGTGAAATTCGTTTATTTCCAGGCTCCTATGACGAGTACATGATGGCTTCAACTCAAAAACGTGAGCAGTTGCTAAGTGATAACGCGAAAAAGAAAGCGCAAATTGCCGACTTAAAAGCATTTGTTAGCCGTTTCTCAGCGAATGCCTCAAAATCTAAACAAGCGACATCGCGTGCGAAGCAAATTGATAAAATTCAATTGGCTGATGTTAAGCCTTCAAGTCGTCAAAACCCGTTTATTCGTTTTGAACAAGAGAAAAAGCTACATCGTTTAGCATTGCAAGTTGAGAATGTTGCAAAATCATATGATGAAGCTTTATTTTCAAACTTTAATTTAATGGTTGAAGTTGGCGAACGTATCGCGATTATCGGGCCAAATGGTATCGGTAAAACAACTTTACTTAAATGCTTGGTTGGCGATACTGATTTAACTTCAGGAGAGGTTAAGTGGTCTGAGAATGCTGAAATTGGCTATTATGCGCAGGATCATGCCTCTGATTTTGAAGAAGAAAAGAACTTAGTCGATTGGATGAACCAATGGGGTAAGGAAGAAGATGACGAGCAAGTCATACGTGGCACTTTAGGTCGTTTGCTATTTTCCCAGGATGAAATCAAAAAGTCAGTGAAAGTTATTTCAGGTGGTGAGCAAGGGCGAATGATTTTCGGTAAGTTAATGCTCAAAAAGTCTAATGTTCTGGTTTTAGATGAACCAACCAATCACTTGGATATGGAATCAATTGAGTCTTTGAACTTGGCGTTGGACAATTATGAAGGCACGTTGTTATTCGTGAGTCACGATAGAGAGTTTGTATCCTCATTGGCAACTCGTATTATCGAATTAACACCAACAGGGATTGTAGACTTCCACGGAACGTATGAAGAGTATTTAAGCAAACAAGCTTAACGTCACCTGCTAGCAGGTTGGAAATGCACAGCGCTATCCAACCTGCGAATCTTAATTAGAGTACTTTGTACGACTCAATCATGTCACTCCGGTAGAATTTATAGTCGGAATCCAGCTCTTATATGGCTGTTGTAGTTAAATGGCTATTGTGAAAAGCCCTTACTTATCTAAATAAGTACGATCTAAGTACGTCAAAATATCTTTGGATTCAAAAAGCTCCGTTCCTGTGTTTGGATCTACTAAAAAAGGTACTTGTACATTCCCGTGTTCTTTAAAAAACTCATCTCGCTTAGTGTTGGGCAAGGGTTGATAGGGTTTTAGGCTTAATCTAAAGTTTGCTGGACCCATGTCTGCTCTTTGCTGTTTTCCCAGATTGACTAATAAATAGGGTAGTTCCAGCTCGCACAGTCGTTCTCTAACGGGTCTGGAAAAGGGGCTGGATTCAAAGCTATAGAGTGTCAAAGGTAATTCTGCAGCTCTTGCTTTGACCGCATTCATACCTGCGTTCAAGCGAATTATGCTTGCGAAAATAGAGCTAGCATTATTGATGAAAGTATCATTAAGTTGTTTTGGGGGAGGGGCCGATAGGTATTCATTAAAAAGATAAGAAATAATATCTTGCCGACCAGAGATTTTTTGGTCCGTATTAGGGTCGACCAGAACCGGTAACTCGTCACTTCCGGAATCTCTTTTTAACTTGCGAATATTCTTTCCGCCTACCGGGCAAGGGGCAATCATCACATTTAAGTTTAATTCGGTTAATGCTTCCCTTACAAAGCGGCACTCTGAGCAAGCCTCACGCTCGAATAAAACTAATGTTTCTTTGGGTTGTTTTGCTTTTCTGCTCGCAGAAGTGCCACGCCATGAGCGCAGTGTAGAGGCAAGGGTTGAAGAGGTTAAATTGACTACTCTGATCATGAAATGCATCACTTTTGTGTTTGTATGTAAATAAAGCTTGTATTAGCTGTTATCTGGGCTAGATTTTCAATAGGTGAAAAGGAGTTTCTTAACAAAAATCTAATAATATTGAGGTAACTCATGCGTAATGTTTTAACAAAGTTTTGTGGAGCAGCACTTGTCTCTGCAGTTTTATCCAGTTCAGTCTTTGCAGGTGGAACAATTAATATCTGTTCAGATAAAAATCTATGGTACCCCTTTACCTTCGTAGAAGAAGGTAAAGCTGTCGGCTTACAAATTGATATTATCAGCAAGGCATTATCAAATTTGGATTACAGTGTGAATTATAAGCCTTTACCTTGGAAACGCTGCCTTGCATCCGCCAAAGATGGTGACTTCGATGCAATAGCGACGGCGTCTTATAAAGACAAGCGTGCCGTATTTCTAGAATACCCAAATGATGCATCTACCGCTAAGAAATCTGTTCAGCGTGTACTGCAGGTCGAGTATGTCGTTGTTACAGCTAGTGATAGTGGTTATACCTATGCTGGGGACGTAAAAACAATCCCAACACCTGTAAGAGTCCCAAGAGGGTATTCTATTGGTGATGATTTGAAAAAGCAGGGGCTGAAAGTTGATGATGGTGCGGCTGGTGACGAAAACAATATTAAGAAAATGCTGCGTAGAGGTGATGGTTCTGTCGTGACGCTGCCTAAAATAGTTGAGCTCTTAAGTAAGCAGGATGTTTATAAGGGTAAGTTGAGTGTCAGCGATACGCCAGTTAAGTCTAAGTCTTATTACCTTCCTTTTTCAAAGAAAAGTAAAATTACGAAAGCGGATCAAGAAAAAATTTGGGCTGAAATTGCAAATGTACGTAATGATTTAGAGTTTATGGGGAAAATGTCAGCAAAATATTAATTGTTTTGTTGTAGCTGAAAATAAATTCAAAGGTAGGTACTAATTCTATCTTTGAATTTTGTGTTTTTTCTTTCGGAGATAATTTGTGGTATTTAAAACAATATCCTTCAAGCTCATTAGTATTATGCTGATTATTACTACGGGCATGCTGTCAGCTGTTGGATTCTATGACTATGGTCAATCAAAAAAACGTTTGGCAGCTGAACTTAGTGCTGAAACGGTTTTAATGACAAATCGTTTGAAGCTAAATTTGCCGCCGGCAATTTGGAATATTGATGATGAGTACATAGAGAGTGTTTTATCTTCAGAAGTTAAAGCGAAGTTTATTGAAGGCATTTATATTCAGGATGAAAAAGGACGCTTCTTAAAGGGTATTAAAAAGTCAGGCGCCGAAATGAGCCTAATCGAAGCAATGCCTGAAGGTTTAGGTCAATTGCATGAAGACGAGTTAAGCTACAGTGAGCCTGATAGTGATGAGGTTTATACTGTTGGTAAAATTGCTTTAAATATAACAGATAAAGCAAATGTTGCTTTTTTGAAGTCTGAAATTAAGCGCTTAATCATTCAGATTGTCTCGCTGAACGTGATTCTATTACTCCTGTTTTCAGTGGCAATCAGGCGCATTTCAAACCCACTTCGAACACTTAATAATGTTGCAGCAAGTATCGCACTGGGTGACTATAGTCTAAATATTAATATTAAACGTAATGACGAAATTGGTGATCTTGCGACCAGTTTTACAACCATGAAAGATGGTATTAAAAAGAAGGTTCAAGATCTAAGGGATTTGAATCTAATTAGTGAAGATTTAGCGGTTTGCACAAGTCAAACAAAGGCTTTAGAGAAGACGCTTCAGGCATTATCGGCACATTCAAGCGTGAAATTCGGCTCTGTCTACTTATACAATAATGATAATAAACTAGAAATAAAATCTTTCTATCCTCCTAAGCATATTCAATCTAAGCAAGAGCCAAGACAATTCGATCATGGGGAAGGAATTATTGGTATTACTTGTCAGAAAAAAGAAATTATTTATATTGCTGATACAAGTGAAGATGAACGATTTGTCGATAATGAAGAGCATCAACCTAAATCAATTATTTGTGTGCCTTTAATGGATAACAATATGGCATTAGGGGTACTTAACCTTTCAGGTGACGTGAGTGAGGTTAAATTTGAAGAAACAGATTACGAATTCGCAGAGACAATTGCCAGGCAGCTAGTGACGACGATTAAAAATATCCGTATGCGTGAAACGATTGAAGAGCAGAATCGAAATTTAGAGGCAAAAGTTGAAGAACGAACTGCAGCGCTAAGACAGAAGAATCATGATATTGCCAGTATGATGGAAAATATGCATCAGGGTTTATTCACTATTACTACTGGTGGCTTGATTCACCCGGAATATGCTGCATACCTAGAAGAAATTTTTGAAACAAGTCGAATTGCAGACCGGAATTTTGCAGACCTTTTATTTAATAATACGAAGGCTGGGTCAGATTCTGTTGATCAGAATATAACGGCTGTTGATGCGATTGTTGGTGAAGATAAAATGATGTACGAGTTTAACTCGCATTGTTTGATGTCAGAAATGGTAATCTGCCTTGAAGATAGCCGAGAAAAAATACTAGAGCTTGATTGGGATCCGATTGAAAGCGAAGACGGTGTCATTGATAAGTTAATGGTGACGGTGCGTGATGTAACTGAACTTAAAGCGCTTGAGGCCGAGTCTAAAGAACAAAAGCAAGAACTTGAAATTATTGGAGAAGTTCTTTCAGTCGACCCTTCCAAGTTTAATGACTTTATAGAGACCTCACATGAGTTTCTTGCTGAGTGCCTAACGATTATTGAAACGACATCTGAAAAAGATGCTAATGCAATCGCCAATTTATTTAGGTCAATGCATACCGTTAAAGGTAATGCGCGCACCTATGGCCTGAAATATATCACTGACGTAGTTCATGAAGTTGAAAGTACTTATGATGAGCTTCGTAAAAATGAAGAGGCTGCATGGAATAGCGATATATTGCTAAGTGAGCTTGATGGCGCAAAAAGGATTATTGGGCGTTACGCTCATGTCTTCCGTGAAAAACTAGGTCTAGGTAAGCCTTCATCTAACCAGACTGCCCTAGATCAACAACGCATTGATATTTGGTTGAGCCATATTGCAGAGCTTACCCAAGATAGTAATGACACCGAGCTAAAAGATATTGTATCTGAGGCGTATGAACTACTAATTTCTCCAGAGGCGAAGCATATTGAAGAGGTTATCTCCAGTGTGATTCAATCTGCTAACTCATTAGCTGAGCAACTTGGTAAGGCTAAACCTTGTATAAAAGTAACTGACAATGACATTCTTGTTAATCGTGAAGTTCATAGTGTTCTGAATAACATTTTTATGCATGTTTTTCGAAATGCCATGGATCATGGTATTGAGAGTGCCGAAGAGCGTTTAGGTAAAGGCAAATCAGAGCAAGGTAATATTTTACTGGATGTTGCTGTAGATCATGATGGTTTTGCTAAGCTGGTTGTTCAGGATGATGGTCGGGGTCTTGCGTTAGGAAAAATCTACGATCTCGCTATAGAGAAAGGGGTTATTGATAAAGATGCGCCCAAACCGAAAGATTTGGATATTGCTAATTTGATTTTCTCTTCAGGGTTTTCAACCTCCGTAGAGGTAACCGATGTTTCGGGTCGTGGTGTCGGTATGGATGCGGTGAAAGGGTTTCTGAAAAAAGAGGGTGGTAGTATTGAAATTGTTTTGAGTGACGGGAATGAGGGTGATGAATATCGCGGCTTTGCTACTAAAATCCGAATACCACAGAAGTTTTATAAAGTTGCCTTGAAATTTGCGCAGAGTGCGGCCTAAAGCATTAGTTTTGAAAAACTAATGCTTAGTGTTTGATTCAATCATTTGAATAACTTCTTTTTCAAGTGATTGGAGATAGCCTGAGCTGAATCCTACCTTAGAAATACGAATTCGACCTTCCTGATCAACAATAAATGATGTTGGCATCGCTAATAACTGGTAGTCACGTTGTGATTTGCCGGTAGTTTCCATTAAGACTGGAAATTTAAGGCTATGTTTATCTAAAAACATGATGGCTTCTTTTTTGGTTGCATCCACATTTATAGCAAGAACTTCAAATTTATCTGTACCAAATTGTTCTTGAAGGCGTTGCCTTAAAAGGTTGTACTCAGGTAAGGATGCTTGGCAAGGGCCGCACCAAGAGGCCCAGAAATCAACGAGAACAACCGAGCCCTGATAATCCTTTAAGCTAATAAGTTGACCGTTATATATGTCAGGTAGAGAAAAGTCCGGGGCCGTTTTATAGCTCTCTGCTGAACAAATAGCAGAGGCGAAAAGCACTAATCCGAAAAAAAGTTTTTTATATAGAATGAAAAATAAATTCATTGTATGACCAATCAATTCAAGCAATAAGAACCAAAGATAGTTTGCAGTAAGTTTGGATGAATAACCATGTTTTCTAAAAATGCTGAATTATATCAGTCCTAAATTCCTAGCCTTAGATAATGCTTCTGTTCTGCTTTTTGCCTCAATTTTGCCATAAAGGTTTCGGATATGAGCCTTTACCGTTGCTGGTGCTAGGGTTAGTTTTCGTGCAATCTCTTTATTTGCTAAGCCTTGGTTAATTAAATCCAGCACTTCCAACTCACGTTGGCTGAGCGGTTCTAAAAGTTGTTTATTGCTCTCTAAAGCTGCAGCGCCCGGAAGCTCTGCTTGTGTTTGGGTTGGCTCAATCTGCAAGCCCAGAATAGAGGTTAGTTTCTGTAGATAGCTGTCTGAGATAGTAGGGTCAGAACACAGAGCAAGTGCTTGTTGAATGATTGGGTTTTCATTGGTGTAGACAGAGATAAACCCATCCTGTGAGGCGAGTTGTAAAGATTCATTGATACTTGTTCGTGCGGCTTCAATATTATGCATTTTAAGTAGTGTAACTGCTTTAATGCTTAGAGCTTGTATTAGGTGGTATATGTGATGATGGGATTCGGTTTGTATAACCAATCTATCAAGCATTTCTAATGCAAGTGCAAATTTACCTTGTTCGGTAAATATACGTGCCTTCGTCAAATTAATATCTTCGAAATTAAGTGGAATAGCATTAATAGAAGCACTATCAAGCTCTTCAATGACATATTGTGCTTTGTCATCTTTCCCCATAGAGAGCAAACATTTGGATTTTAATGCGTTTAAACTAGGGGGAGCAAAAACAATAGAATCTTTTTTGTGTTGATATACATGAAGTGCATCATCAATACACTCAATCGCATCTACAAAGCGTTTCTGGGCAAATAGTAGTGTTGCCATTACATACTGGATAATAACGTGCTGGCCCGCTTCTGTGCCTATTTCAAGGTGCTTAAGCAGTGGGTTAATGTACGACTCAGCAATTGTAAACTCTGCCTTTTCGGTATAGATCATTGCTAGGGCACTATTTTGCCAGCATGAAATGATTCGAGGTTGAGAAGGGTCGTGATAGCTATCAATCCATTGTTGGTTGATAATACCGGTTTCGAGAGCAATCTCTAGTTTACCTTGATAGTAGTATATCCAGCCGAGTAGGCCGCTGCTTGATAATACGGTGGTATATTTCTTTTCACGTTTTCCGTGATCAATAGCAGCTAACAATGCTGATTCTGCTGAGTCTAGGTCTCCAACAGCAAAGCTATCAAGTCCAATACCATAATAAGTGACGGACTTTAAAGGCATATTTGTACTGTCGAGTTCCTTTAAGACCTCTTTAGTTAGCAAATTGGCGCTTTTAAGGTCGGATTGCGAGCGAGCAAGGTAAGCTCTAATGAGTGATATTTCGCTATGTAAATCAATTAATTCATTGGTGCTGGTTTCAACGTTGTCGAGGCGTTGCTGGTCTATCAGGACTTCTAATTGATCCAATAAAGGTGGGATTATTTCAATTTTATTACTGAAATATAAGGCCCATATTTTAAGCATTATAGAACGTGGGGATTGGCTTACCATGCTGTCGGGTAGCTTTGAAATCCATTCCAGAACAGGAAGGTGATGGCCTTCATGGATTAGATTATTGCCATTGTTTTCAAGTAGTGTAATGAGTTGTTGCCAATCTTTAAGCTGTACAACTTGTTCAATCGCTTCATGTGCCTGGTTATGTTCAGTTAGCCAGTCAACCGCAAGCTTTTGATGTTGTACAAGTTTGCCGCTTGATGTGGATTGTGCTTTTTTAAGTAATGCCTCACGAAACATGTCGTGGTAGCGGAACCAGTGATGATCTTTATCAAGAGGAATTAGAAATAAGTTTGAATTGTAAAGGTGCTCAAGAATTTTTCTACTGTCGTCGCGATTTCGAATATGGTTACAGAGGTCTTCACTAAGTCGTAAAAGGCAGGCCGTTTCAAGTAAAAATTCACCAACTTCAGATGGCTGGTGATCTAATATTTCGCTTAAAATATAGTCTGAGAAGTGTCGGTCGTCAGCAAAAAGTTGTTGCGTAGATAAATACTGTTGCTCGTTATTTGGTGTTGCAGTAGCCGAGAGTGCAGTAAGTTGCATTGCAGCAATCCAGCCTTCTGTTTTTTGAAATATTTCTTCAATTTGCTTTTCTGAAAGTGCTAGTCCCATATAAACATTAAAAAATACTTTTGATTCAGTATATGAAAAAACCAAATCACTGGAATAGATTTGATCAACCCAATTTTTAACACTCCATCGTGAAATCGGTAAGTTCGGTTCAAAGCGTGTCGTGATGATCAGTTCAATATTTGGAGGAATAAAATCAATGAAATAGGCGAATTGTTGAAGTATTTCTTTATTCTGAATGACATGAAAATCATCTAGAACAATTGTGAGTGAGTGGCCAGAAGCCGAATAACTATTAAGTTCGTTTACTAAGGCGGTTACAGCTGCTTCAATATGAAAAGAAGAGGTATCCAGAAACTTATTAGCTTCTTGGCCAATATTTTCGACCTTTGAGCTTACAGACCCGATTAAATAGCGCCAAAATCGAACTTGTTCATCATCTGTTTGGTCTAAAGATAGCCAGCAGTAATTTCTTTCGTTACTCTGAAGCCATTGCGATACTAATGTCGTTTTACCATAGCCGGCAGGTGCTGAAATTAGAACTAATTTTCGTCCACTTCGGGGTACTAACCTAGAAATAAGTTGTTTTCTATCAACACTTTTCGGGTTGTAGGCCGGTGCTAATAACTTGGTTTGTAGTAACGTGGTTTGCAATAACATGGCGAGGTCTTATTTACTATTTAAATTCGTAACAGAAATATAATCGCTATCTTACACTAAGGCTTGAGTATTGGCAGCTTATGCCGCATTTCGACAATAAAAATATTTAGAAAAAGGCGTATTTTGTGCCAATACCAAATAAAATAGTCGCAAGTATTGGTTGGAGAACATGATTTGGTAATTTTTTACTTAGTTTTGAACCAAAATGAATGGCTGGTATAGAGCCGATTAATAAGCTGCTAAGTAAAACGAAATCAACATTTCCTAGCTGCATATGTCCTAGCCCAGCAATTAGTGTTAATGGGACTGCATGAGCAATATCGGTTCCAATAATTGTGACAGAGTTTAAACGCGGATATAGCAGCATTAATACAGCAGCACCGAAAGCACCAGCACCTACTGATGTTAATGTTACGCAAATACCTAGAATAAAACCGACCAAGATTGTCAGTTTTCCCTGATGATTTTTAAGCCAGTTAAAGTCTTTGTTCGATAGCTTGTAGGATTTACTTAACATAGGTTTGATTAGTATGACTACAGCCGTTGCAATCAACATAAAGCCAAGCGTGCTTAATAATATGTGCTGGTAAGATTCTGGATTACCGAAGATGTTTTTTAATAGATAAATTGTGATTAAAGAAGCTGGAATACTGCCCATACTTAGCCGTAAAACAATTTCCCAATTGACAGTTGCTTGTTTTGCATGAGCAATGATCCCGCTCGTTTTTGTTCCAGCAGCATAAATCAGGTCTGTACCAATTGCGATGTGCGCAGGGAAATTAAACATTATTAACAGTGGGGTCATGAGTGAGCCACCGCCTACGCCAGTCAAACCGACTGCAAACCCAACGCCAGCACCAGCCAGAATATATGTTATAAAATCAGTTAATGCGAGTAATTCCATGATATTGGTCTATATTAAAAACACGAAGTAAATATGTTTATTTTTTGTTCATTGAATGACATGAACTATAACCTTTTAGTTATATTCAATAAAAGAATATTTCTTTATGGTCTTATTCGATTTTGATATATTGTGCATCTGGAGACATAAATGAAACTACAACAACTCCGTTATATCTGGGAAGTGGCGCATCATGACTTAAATGTGTCTGCAACTGCTCAAAGTTTATATACCTCACAGCCAGGTGTGAGTAAACAGATGCGTTTGCTGGAAGATGAGCTTGGTGTTGAAGTTTTTTGTCGCAGTGGTAAGCACCTAACCAGGATAACTCCTGCTGGTGAAGCGATATTGAAGGTTGTTGGCGAGATTCTTGGTCAGGTTGAAAGTATCAAAAAAATTGCCGAAGAATTTAAAAATGAGCAGAAAGGTGATTTAAGTATTGCGACCACCCATACGCAGGCAAGGTATGTGCTACCCAAAACTATCCATCGATTTATGGAGGGGTTTCCAGATGTTTCCTTGCATATGCATCAGGGCACACCTGCTCAAATATCTGAAATGGCCTCAAATGGCACAGTAGATTTTGCGATAGCTACAGAAGGATTGGACCATCATTCCGACTTAATCATGATGCCGTGTTATAGCTGGAATCGTTGTGTTGTTGTTCCAAAAAATCATCCTCTTGCGAATTTCAGTGGTATTACACTTGAGAAACTAGCAGAGTATCCAATTGTGACGTATGTAAAAGGTTTTACTGGTCGGTCTAAATTAGATGAAGCGTTTGAAACGGCCGGGTTGTCACCAAATATTGTTTTTACAGCTTCAGATGCGGATGTCATTAAAACTTATGTTAAGTTGGGTTTAGGTATTGGTATTATCGCTTCTATGGCTTATGACCCAATCAAAGATACTGACTTAGTGTCGATAAATGCAAATAAATTATTTGATGAAAGTGTTACAAATATAGGGTTTCGAAAAGGCACGTTTATGCGAGGTTATATGTATGAGTTCCTGCAGCAATTTGCGCCGCATTTAACAAAGGACCTTATTGATGCTGCTTGTTACCGACATGCTCACAGGCAAGAAATACAACCACTTTTTGATGGTATTAACTTGCCGCAACATTAAAGCTGTAATGTAATTAACTTTGCTTTGTTATATGTAGTCCGCATTCTTTTTGCGTTGCTTCTTCCCACCACCACCGGCCTTCGCGTTCATGTTGATTTGGAAGTACTGGGCGTGTACAGGGCTCACACCCAATACTGATAAAACCTCTTTCATGTAATGCATTGAAAGGGACTTCTGACATGCGCATATAGTCCCAAACTTCTTTTGATGTCCAGTTAGCAAGTGGGTTGAATTTAATTAGCTTACGCTGGTCGGTAGAGTTTCCGTGGTCTATTTCAATGACTGGTACGCTAGATCTTGTGCTAGGGCTTTGATCTTTTCTTTGGCCTGAGATCCAAGCATCTAAAGTTGCAAGTTTACGTTTTAAAGGCTCTACTTTTCTGATACCACAGCATTCTTTATGGCCATCTTGAAAAAAGCTATAGAGGCCTTTTTCTTTCACAAACGCCTCAAGAGCGTTTGAGTTAGGGGTCATGATATCTATATTTAGCCCGTAATGTGCGCGAACTTTTTCAATGAATTGGTATGTTTCCGGGTGTAGGCGTCCAGTATCTAGAGAAAAAACACTTAATGGCGGCGCTAATTTATGGGCCATTTCAATTAAAGTCACGTCTTCAGCACCACTAAATGAAATGGCTATTTGATCAAAAGACTTTAAAGCAAACTTTAATATTTCACGTGGTGATTTTTGAGAAAGCTCTTCATTTAATTTTGCGATCGATTCATCCGTTATTGTGGATATATTATTAAAGTCGATAGTCATAGACTTGCTTCCTCTTAAAGCTGTTGATTGATAATCTATCATAAAGATATGGCGGCGATTTTATAGCACATTTTACATTATGCAAGGACGTATTATTTCGATAGAATGCGCCGTAAAAGAAATGTCACATATAAATATAGAAACGGGAGAATATTGTGGAGTTAGTTTGTCTTGATCTGGAAGGGGTGTTAATCCCTGAAATTTGGATTGCATTTGCTGAAAAAACAGGTATTGAAGAGCTTAAGGCAACGACTCGAGATATCCCTGACTATAACGTTTTAATGAAGCAGCGACTTAGAATTCTGGATGAACACGGTTTTGGTCTAAATGAAATTCAAGAAGTTATTTCTGGTCTGGATCCGATCCCTGGTGCTAAAGAGTTTATTGAGTGGCTTGCGCCGCGTTTTCAGGTAATAATCTTATCAGATACATTTTATGAGTTTGGTATGCCTTTGATGCCAAAGTTAGGTAACCCGACCTTATTCTGTCATAAGTTAGAGGTGGATCAGAATGGTAAAATCACAGACTATCTACTTCGTCAAAAAGACCCTAAGCGACAATCTGTCAGAGCATTTCAATTATTGAATTACCGAGTCATTGCAGCAGGTGACTCTTACAATGATACGACAATGCTAAAGCAGGCTGAGGCTGGTATTTTATTTAAATCGCCTCAAAATGTAATTGATGAATTTCCACAGTTTCCGGCAGTTCATACATTTGAAGAATTAAAGAACGAAATTTTGAAGGCAAGCCTAACTCATTCTAGCTAAGGTTAGATATAGGCGATGCGTTTCTATTATATATAGGCATAAAAATGACTAATACCCCCCCGTTAGGTGAGCGAATTCAAAAAATTATCGCTAAAGCCGGTCTTGCATCCAGACGCGAAGCAGAGCGATGGATTACTGAAGGTCGCGTTTTAAAAAATGATGAAAAAGCCGTTCTGGGTGATCGAGTCCTATCTAGCGATACACTTTCGGTTGATGGTAAAGCTATCGATATAAGAAGCTTATCGAGTCAAGATTATCGTGTCATTGTTTATAGTAAACCTGAAGGTGTTGTTTGTTCTAACTCTGACCCTGAAGGTCGGCCGACAGTATTTGATAACCTTCCGAAATTAAAAGACCAGCGATGGATCTCAGTAGGTCGTTTAGATATCAATACGTCTGGTTTATTGATAATGACGACGGATGGCGAACTAGCAAACAGATTGATGCACCCTTCATATGAAATTGACCGAGAATATGCCGTACGCATAAATGGTGAAGTTGATGATGCAATGCTTGCTCGTTTAAAAGAAGGAGTCTTGCTGGATGATGGTGTCGCCAAATTTACGGATGTACGTGAATTTGGTGGTGATGGCCGAAATAAGTGGTTCCATGTAGTATTAATGGAAGGAAAGAATCGTGAAGTAAGAAGGCTTTGGGAGTCGCAAGATGTGCAAGTTAGCCGTTTGAAGCGTGTTCGTTACGGTTGTATTTTCTTACCAAGCCGATTAAAAGTTGGAGTATGGGAAGAGTTAAATAACAAAGGCGTGAATGATTTACGTGCGCTGGTTTCACTTCCTCCCATCAAGTTGAAACAAAAAACGATTCAAGAAATGAAAGACCTTTCAAGAAGTCAAAGTAAATCAATTAAGAAAAGCGTAAAGCAGGGGAGTCGAACGAATAACCGTAACTCTAAGCGATAAGCTATTTTAGTTATTGCCATTTTGATAAGTGCTTTTATGGTTCATGACGGTGCCTTTGGCTATGAATATGATCCGTAATGGTGCTTGTGCTTAGATGCAGTCTTCTCTAAACCTTTTTTTTTCTAGATACACCCACTCAATACACTGATAAATCACATCAATTCACTTCTTGGCGTAGGAAATGCTTATCTACGTATAATTCACATTTTAACCCTTATCATTTACTTTGGTGGAGTCTTTAATGCCAGCAGAAAAATTTAATGTTTTTAACCTTAAGGATAAGAAAATTAATACCTTGCATTTGTCTTGGTTAGCTTTTTTTATCACTTTCTTTATGTGGTTTAGCCATACTTCATTAATGCCATTGATTGTTCAAACGTTCAGTCTGTCTTCTGCTGAAGCGAAAGCGCTATTATTTTTGAACGTCGCCTTAACCATTCCATCTAGAACTATTGTTGGAATGTTGGTTGATAAATTTGGCCCACGTTTAATGTTTAGTGTTTTATTAGTTATATCTGGGGGCTTATGTATAGGTTTTTCTATGGCTCAATCTTATGAGCAGCTAGCTGCTTTTAGATTTTTACTTGGCTTTGCCGGTGCTGGTTTTGTTATTGGTATACGTCTGATAACAGAATGGTTTCCAGCTAAACAAGCGGGCACAGCTCAAGGCATTTATGGTGGCTGGGGTAATTTTGGAGCCGCTGCAGCAGGATTTATGCTTCCCGCATTAGCTGCTTACTTTGGTGGTGATGAAGGGTGGCGAGCTGCAGCAGGTTCGGCAGGTGTTGTTTCAATTATTTATGCTTTTATTTTTTATATTTTTGTCAGGAATACACCTAAAGGTTCGACTTACTTTTCACCTAAAAAGTTAGGCCCAATGGAAGTAACCAGCAAAGGTGATCTTATCTTGTACGTTATCATGTGTGTTCCTATGTTTTTAGCGATGGGTGTGATCACATGGAGATTATCACCAGCCGGTGTAGGATTGTTAAATGATACGGTGACACAAGGTATTTGGGTTGGTTTGTTTATCTGGTTTTCTTATCAGGTCACTCAGATTTTAAAGGTCAACCAAGAGAACTTAAAAGAAGGTGTCGCTGAGCTTCATCAATACAAGTTCAAGCAGGTTGCACTGCTGAACCTTGCTTACATGGTGACATTTGGTTCAGAAGTTGCTGTTGTTTCAATGTTGCCACTTTATTTTATTGAAACCTTTGATGTATCCATTGCTATTGCAGCAGCAATGGCTTCAAGTTTTATGGCTATGAATCTGGTTGCTAGGCCCGGTGGAGGTTATATCAGTGATAAGGTAGGACGTAAGCGTTCGTTGTTAATTACTGTGATAGGGTCAGGAATTGGTTATTTAGGTTTGAGCTTAGTAGATTCGACTTGGTCGATTGCAGCCACGATGGTTGTCGTTATTTTTTGTTCATTCTTTGTTCAAGCCGGTGCAGGGGCAACATTTGGTGTTGTACCAACTATCAAGCGTCGGTTAACAGGGCAGATAGCTGGTTTAACGGGTGCTTATGGAAATGTTGGCGCAGCAAGCTTCTTACTGGTTTATTCATTAACTGATGCAACGACTTTCTTTACAGTCATTTGTGTTTCTTGTTGTATCGTGTTTGTTTTGATGAAGTTTCTTTTGGAAGAGCCAAAAGGGCAAATAGCAGAAATACTGCCAGATGGCACCGTTGAGCTGATTAGTGTTGATTGACTTCTAAATCCTTAGAAAAAATTTCCAATGTAGTCGTTTAAAACTGCATTGGGATTTTTTTCTTTTTCTTCCTCTTGAGTGGGATTTCTAACTACTGATTCAACTTTTGGCAGGGGTTTGTTTGCAGTCACTGTAAAGTTTGAATAATGTTTATATATTCTAAATATCGCTAGTAAGACTAAAAGTATCGTCAGCGCTTCGACTGAGTGAATTAAAATACTCGGTATCAAATTAATATTCCCGCGGCTTGGGTGTAGGCCAGTTTAAAATCTGCATGATAATACTAACAAATGAATGTGAAATCATTTTATAAAAATAAGTTTCACATTTGTTTTGTAAATATGAACTCATTCAACAACTAAAGATAAACTTATCACGAGCATAAAGTATTAATAGTAGTTAGATTTTAAATAAAGTCTTTGTGTTGTTCAATAAATGATCTGTAACTTTTTCAGTCTTCAGGTATAATCCGCGCTCTTTTACTACCGAGTAACCACTGTAGAGTGCTATGACAGAAAATACCCACGTATCCCAATCATCTAACTCCAGCCATAAAGAAAAACAAGACCCTACTGGTAGAGTTGGCTTTGTCAGCCTTGGCTGCCCTAAAGCTTTGGTTGATTCCGAACGAATTCTGACCCAGCTAAAGCTTGATGGTTATGATATTGACTCAAGCTATCAGGGTGCAGATGTGGTAGTGGTTAATACTTGTGGTTTTATTGATTCAGCTAAGCAAGAGTCATTAGATGCGATTAGTGAAGCAATGAATGAGAATGGCAAAGTAATTGTCACAGGCTGCATGGGAAAGGGAAGTGATGCACAAGAGATTCTGAAGCAGAATCCGGATGTCTTGAGTGTAAGTGGTCCTGCTGATTATGACAGTGTTATGAATGCCGTTCATGAGTATATTCCAACAAATACGATTCCAAAGAATCAGGACCCTAATTATTATAGTGATTTAGTCCCTGCTCAGGGTGTGAAGTTGACACCGAAGCACTTTGCTTATTTAAAAATATCTGAAGGCTGCAACCATCGATGCAGTTTCTGTATCATTCCGCATATGAGGGGGGACTTGGTTAGTCGGCCCATCTCCGACGTAATTGTGGAAGCTAAGCAGTTAGTGGAAAGTGGTGTAAAAGAGTTATTGGTTATTTCCCAAGACACCAGTGCTTATGGTATCGATGTAAAATACAAATTAGATTTTGCTGAGGGTAAGGCGCTTGAAACACGCATGCAAGACTTAGCTGTGGCGTTAGGTGAATTAGGTATCTGGGTACGTATGCATTATGTTTATCCTTACCCACATGTCGACAAAATGATTCCTTTGATGGCTGAAGGCAAAATCCTGCCATATCTTGATATTCCATTTCAGCATGCTAGCCCTAAAGTGCTTAAAGCAATGAAGCGACCCGCGCATAGCGAAAAAGTACTAGAACGTATTCGCAAATGGCGTGAAATATGTCCTGATTTAACAATTCGGAGCACTTTTATTGTTGGTTTTCCAGGTGAAACAGAAGAAGATTTCCAGGTTCTGTTAGATTTCTTAGAAGAGGCTCAGTTAGATAGAGTGGGCTGCTTTACTTATTCGCCTGTTGAGGGCGCGCCTGCTAATGAATTGCCTGATCAGGTGCCAGAGGATATTAAGCTAGAACGCCAGCAGCGTTTTATGGAAGCTCAAGCTCTTATCAGTGCTCAACGGCTTCAGGCAAAAGTGGGCACCACTCAAACGGTTCTAGTTGATGAGGTGACACCTGAGGGAGCTGTTGCCCGAAGTATGGCAGATGCACCAGAAATTGACGGGTGCGTATTTATTGATGGCGCTACTCATCTATTGCCTGGTGACTTTGTTGTCGTCGAAATTGAGGAAGCCGATGAATATGATTTGTGGGGGCACTTAGTTTAATTAAGTTCGGTGCGCAAAGACTTTCTTGCTAGCTCTGCGCACCAATTTGGCTTAATTGCTGCCAAAAACGTCTTTTCTATATTCAATTGCGGTCATTTTTTTGAATTGAGGCTTGTGTTTCAATCCCTGATAAGTGAATTTTAAAGTATTTAATTCTTTGTTCATTTTAGTGCCCATAACATGTCCTCCTGCAGCCGTTGCACCAAAAGTTGTATTAATATGTTGAATCAATAACTCTGCAGAAATTGGTTCATGACTGACATCATTCATTCTGTCTGCTAGCCCATCTGATATTGCATTTTTTCCTGTTAAAATGAACGAGCAGAAGATGATAAGAGTTAGTGTTTTTTTAAAAACCATAATCCCCCCTTAACTCATTTTTCAATTAAGCTTATTAGAAATTTGGCAAGAAGACTTCTTGATTTTGTTTGAGTCTTGGTGGCTTTGTATGACGGCTTATAAGTCAGTAGCAATAAATGCGATCAGTTGCTAGATATCTGATTTGGGGTTTGACTTATTCGCTGTTTCGAATCCACACAATACTCAACTCATGTAAGCAATCTAGGTGTCATAGTTAAGTATAAACCTGAAATATATTTTGACGATAGTCTATTTTATTGCTGGGGAGTGGCTGGTTAGTTGTTTGGGTTATTAATAATTATGGGGCTGATTTGGTTTATGGTTTCTACCTGACTTTAAGTAGAAACCACATTCTTTCATTCATATTACGTGTTACTGACTAGATTAATATTTAGCTACCGCCACATGATCCACAGCAGAAATCTTCGCCATGTGTTTTGCTTTCTACTTGTTCACTAGTATTAGAATCAAGGCGTGCAAATAAAACATCATTTTCAATATGAATATATTGTTGGATATCTACTTTAAAAGCTTTAAGGCCGAGGTACAGTGCACGCCATGTATTACAAGCGCCATCGGGTGTGCTTATATTATTGGTTAACTCATCTACTTTAATAATCGCGACAACGACTTCATCTAGATTAAGGCGCATTTTGTTAATTAGTGTTGGTTCAATTTTCGTTTCATCTTTCATTAATGTGGGAAATAATGACTCATTTTCCTGGTTGCTTTGTTCTTTCAGTTTCTCAGTGATGAAACTTAATTGCTCTGCCAGTCCAACAGGGCAGTGTGGTTTGTTTCCATGAACCGTTTCTACTCTATCAGCTAACCTGAAGAGCTCAGGAAGTTGAATGTTACTAATCTTTTCACCTAAACCTTTTAGATAAATTATGAGTTCTGAAATACTTGACTCATCCCAGTTGACATCGTGACCTGATTGATCAATCAGCTTTAGCAATGAACCAAGAATTTCATTTTGTTCGATGTTTGCTCCTGCAATAGCTTCTTGAAGGCTTTTCTTACCGCCGCAGCAGAAGCTCAAATTATAGTGGTTCATAATAGCTGTTGCCCCTGGAATTTCCTGAGATATTTGCTCTAGAGAAGTTTCAAGTAGGTTCATATTTCGCCTCGGTGTTTGGTGTAATAAACTTAATGATGTATTTAAAATACATCTTATTAAATGGATTTTACCTGTATTTTTTAAAGATGTATACTGTATGCATCTTATAGCGAGAATATTATATCGTTGTTTCGATACACAGGTTTCATAATAAAGATTAAAGGATGCTGCTATGCACATTACTCGTTATACCGACTATTCATTACGGGTATTGATGTACTTGGCTGTCAAAGGCAATGAGCTATCAACAATCCGGGATATTGCTGAAAGCTATAGCATTTCAAAAAATCACTTAATGAAAGTTGTTCAAGAGTTGAGCGCTAGAGGTTACATTGAAGCAATTCGGGGTAAAAACGGCGGGATAAGGCTTAATAAAACCCCTGAAAGTATTAACGTTGGTAAGTTAATTAGAACACTTGAAAAGGATCAACCCGTTGTCGAGTGTAGTGGGGCTGATAACCATTGCGTCATAACGCCTACTTGTAAGCTAAAGTCAGTATTTAGCGAAGCTCTGGAAAGTTTTTTTCAAACATTGGATAACTATTCTCTTGCTGATCTTGTACCGCTCGAAGCAGAAATCGGCTTTAAGCAGTTACTTGGTATAAGAGTGGAATATCATGAATGACAAAATTCGGTATTTTTAATCATGTTTGAACGCTTTGCACGACTCGAACTACTGTCATTCCGGTAGTTTATTTAGCTTGAATCCAGATCTTAGGTAAATGGTTTAGACATGAAATGATGGATTCCGGTTGAAAAGCACACCGGAATGGCGATGTTTTTAAGTCAAAGAGCTGCCGTGCAAAGCTTTTTATTTTTTAGTACAAATAGAGGTGAGTTTAATAACATGACAATGCAATCAGGAAATGAGCAGCTTATACCGTTATTCAGTGTTGCGTTTCGCCCTTTTTTTCTGTCAGGAGCGTTATTTAGTTTAGTTGCCATGTCTATTTGGGGGGCTGTTTTAAGTGGGTGGCTTACGTTCGAACCTTATGGAAGCAGTTTTTGGTGGCATGCCCATGAAATGTTATTTGGCTTTACAGTCGCTATCATCGTTGGGTTTTTATTAACAGCAGTGCAAAACTGGACTGGCCTAACCAGTGTTAAGGGTAAATCGCTAGGACTTTTATGGTTGTTATGGTTGATTGCTAGAGTGTTATTAGCGATTGATATAGGTTTGGCTGATTGGGTTATCGTTTTTATTGATTTAGCATTTTTACCTGTAGTTTGCGTGGTAATGGCGCGCTTAATTATAACTGTTAAATTGTGGCGTAATTTAATATTTATTCCGATTTTAGTCTTGATGACATGCTCAAATGCATTAATGCACTGGGGGTTGTTAAATAATAACGCTGCACTCATTAATCAGGGCAGTTATGCCATGGTGATGTTAGTGGTGATGTTAATAACAGTATTAGGTGGACGAGTTTTTCCCATGTTCACTGCTAATGGCACAGGTACTAAAAAAGTTGAAGGTATTCGGATTTTAGAAATCCTAACGATTGCATCAACTGCATTGATTGCACTAATTTATATCACCGGAATCACCTTGCCAGCACTGCTTCAAGCTGTATTATTGTTACTTTCTGCTCTATGCCATTTTACCCGGCTGATTAGGTGGCGTTTTTGGGTAACGTTTAAAACACCTTTGGTTTGGTCATTGCATCTAGGTTATCTAGGGATACCTATAGGATTTTTCTTGATGGCTTTACATTATTTTTCTGGTGATATTTTACTATCTACTGTCGTTCATGCCTTAACAGTTGGCGCGATAGGATCTACTATCTTGTCGATGATTACGCGTGTTTCGTTGGGGCATACGGGACGAAAATTAATAGTGGGAAAAGCTCTGGCTATTGCATTTATTCTGGTTTTTTTAACCTCTTTTGTGCGTGTTTTTTATACTCTGATAAGTGATGATTACTCTTTTTCTATGGCTACAGCGGCACTAATGTGGGTGCTTGCATACGGAATATATTCCGTCATCTTTTTACCAAAATTAATTACAAAGCGGCTGTAAGTCTTCTTTGATAATAAGTATTGTAGAGGATCACGAAGTTATTGTGGTTCTCTCTGATTTGCTTTTCTGGCCTAAGGATTCAAAAAGGAAATATTTTTTTCAAACATTAAATTTCCAGCTTCTTGCTCAGTAAGACCAATAAATTCATTATCAGTATCAAATTGCGTTTCATCTGGGTTGAAAGAAAATAGTTTTTTAGTTACTCCGTTTGAAAATGTTGCGCTAACACTCGGGAGTGGGCTAAATGGTGAGCTGGGAGTTTTTGAAATACTTGTTTTTATAATCATCACATCGCTTGTCATACCTGGTTTCTCCTAAGTATTTTTTTGAATGCATATATTAGCATACTGTAATTATAAACAGTATCTTAATATAATCAAACATTGATTGATTCGAAAGTCATAATGGCACTATTATGAATTCGCTTATATTGACTCACTGCTTTGGCAGGTTTTTTAATTTTGAAAGGCTAAATTTTGACTGATCAAGCTCTATCTATGCTGTCCGATATAGCGACAGAAACACATACTCGTATTCAACAAACATTTAGCGACCTTAACCCTGTTGTGGGGGTTAGTCGAAAAATGCGATCAAATGGTATTCCAGCGGATGCTATGACAATCGACTGTTTAAAAAGCGGCAAACGCATTATTTTAATCCTGCATGATGATCAGCCAGACGTTATTCTTTACCAGTTCTCATTTAAGGATAAAGACCCTGGCGATGAGTTTGATACGATTAAATTTAATGAATTAACGACTCAAATGTTATATGAATGGATACAAAGTTATTTTCTAGGTTCGGTAAATTAAAACTGTTAGATTCAAACTGAATGGCGTTTCATAATGCGAAGCTGTTAGGCGTGATAGATATTATGTAAAGCACACACAAAATACTAAAAAGGATATAAATGTATGCAAGGTAATATGCAAAAACAGGGCTTGTTGATTCCTGATCTATTGGAGCATGCCGCTCAATATCATGGAAGTACAGAAATTGTTAGTCGCTTGGTTGAAGGCGGAATTCACCGTTATACCTATGCCGATGCATTGCTCCGGTCTAAAAAGTTGGCGAATGCATTAGCTCGTTTAGGGGTTCAATCCGGAGACAGAGTGGGTACTTTAGCCTGGAATACCTTTCGCCATTTTGAATTATATTATGCTGTGTCAGGGGCGGGGGCGATAACACATACAATTAACCCCAGACTTTTTCCTGAACAAATTACTTATATTGTTAATCATGCACAAGACAGTTACTTATTTGTAGATTTAACTTTCTTTCCTATTATCGAAAAATTACATAATCACTGGCCATGCTTAAAAGGAGTTGTCGTTCTAACAGACCAAGACAATATGCCAGAAACAAATCTGACTAATGTAATGTGCTATGAAGATTTAATCTCAGATGAGTCTGATGTGTTTGAATGGCCAGAGTTTGAAGATGAGCAAGCAGCCACGCTTTGTTATACCTCTGGTACGACAGGGAACCCTAAAGGGGTTTTATATTCGCACCGATCAACGATTCTTCATGCGCTCGGTTCGGCTCAGCGAGAGGGCTTGGATATTGATAGTGAATCAACGGTTTTACCTGTTGTGCCGATGTTTCATGTGTGTGCGTGGGGGGTTCCCTATGCTGCCCCTATGACGGGTGCAAAAATTGTCTTTCCCGGTGCGGGAATGGATGGCGCTTCTTTAACTGAACTTATTCAAACTGAAAAAGCTGACTTACTCCTGGGGGTTCCAACAGTTTGGTTAGGCTTGCTTAACTATTTAGATCAACAAAGCCAAGTTCTGGAAAGTGTTGAACGCGTTGTTATTGGTGGTTCAGCGGCTCCAGTTTCTATGATTCAAGCTTTTGATGAAAAGCATGATGCTTTTGTGATCCATGCTTGGGGGATGACTGAAATGAGCCCGTTAGGTACAGTTTGCGCGCCTACGCGGGCCTTAAAAGACTTACCAAAAACTGAACGCTACGCTTTGCAATCGAAGCAGGGTCGCCCTGTTTTTGGTGTGCAATTGAAAATTATTGATGATGAAGGAAAGGAGTGTCAGCGTGATGGTGTTGAGTTTGGTCGTCTTTTGGTTAAAGGACCGTGGATTGCTGGACAATACTACTTGGAAGATTCATCAGCGCTAGAAATAGGTGGGTGGTTCGATACGGGGGATGTGGCGACCATTGACCCACAAGGTTATATGCAAATAGTCGATCGTAAGAAAGATGTTATTAAGTCCGGTGGAGAATGGATTAGTTCGATCGAACTGGAAAATGTTGCGGTAGGTCATCCATCTGTTCAGGAGGCGTGTGTCATTGGCGTACTTCATCCAAAATGGGATGAGCGACCTTTATTATTGCTGGTACTGGCTGAAGGGAAGTCGTGTGATGACAGTGAATTATTAGAATTTATGTCGGGAAAGGTTGCAAAATGGTCGTTACCAGATGCTATTTTAGTGGTGGACACACTTCCACACACCGCGACTGGAAAACTGATGAAAAAAGATCTACGTGAGGAGTATAAAAATTTCTTGATTGATATGGGTGAGTGATTTAAAAAGCCTGTTTACGCACCAATAGGCTTTCGGTGTGCTAATAGGTGCTTTTTAAACTAAACGACTCAACAACATCGTCATTCCGGCTAAAAGCATACCGGAATAACGATGTTGTTTTTCAAGTGGTTGAGGTGTAAAGCTCTCTAGTTAGCTATTTAATTTTTTAGCTAATATTTGATTAAACAGTTTAGGGTTTCCTTGTCCTTTTGATGCTTTCATTAATGGTCCCATAAATCCGCCCATCAGTTTTTTACGCTTTTTTTCATCTGCTTCTTGGTATTGTGTTATCTGGTCTGCCATGCCTGCCAATACTTCATCTACAATAGCTTCAAGCGCTCCAGTATCAGAGACCTGTTTTAAGCCTTGTTGGTCAATAATTGCATCGACGTCATTTGATTTTTGAGCCCAAAGTACCTCAAATACTTTCTTTGCGCCGGATGATGAAACGGTTCCATCTTTAATGCGTAAAACAAGTTTTCCAAGCAGTTCGGCATTAATAGGGCACTGTTTAATGCTGATGTCGTCGCTATTTAAGCGGGCAGAAAGTTCACCGGCGACCCAGTTTGCAGATAGTTTTGCATCACCTGAAATTTTGGTGCTGACTTCAAAAAATGCGGCTGTTTCGGTATCGCCAGCTAGAAACTCTGCATCATAATCAGATAGCGCGTATTGCTCTATGAAGCGTGCTGCACGAGCATCGGGAAGTTCAGGCATATCTTCACGAATGCTGTCGATATACACATCATCAATAATGACGGGTAGTAAATCCGGGCAAGGGAAATAACGGTAATCGTTTGCTTCCTCTTTGCTTCGCATTGATCGTGAAATATCCTTCTCTCCATCATATAGTCGTGTTTCTTGGGTAATGGAACCGCCGTCTTCCAAAACATCTATTTGGCGTTCCACTTCAAGCTTGATGGCTTTTTCCATAAAACGGAAAGAGTTTAAGTTCTTTGTTTCAGTTCGAGTGCCAAGTTTTTCTTCACCTTTAGGTCGAATTGAAATATTAACGTCGAAACGCATTGAACCTTGTGACATTTCGCCATCGCCAATTCCAACAGAACTAACAATTGAATGGATTTTTTTTGCAAAAGCGACGGCTTCTTCACTGTTGCACATATCAGGTTCTGAAACAATTTCAATTAACGGGGTGCCTGCACGGTTAAGATCAATACCTGACATGCCATGATAATCATCGTGAAGAGATTTTCCTGCATCTTCTTCAAGGTGTGCATGATGCACACGAATGATTTTCTTGGTGCCATTGGCTAGCTGGATTTCGATATTGCCAGGGCCAACGATTGGGTGGTCCAGTTGTGTTGTTTGGTAGCCTTTTGGTGAATCAGGATAAAAATAGTTTTTCCTGTCAAAGACTGATCGTTTATTAATATCAGCATCAATGGCTAAGCCAAACATAATTGCTTTACGGAATGCTTCTTCGTTCGGGACAGGTAGCGTTCCCGGCATTGCGAGATCAACAAGGCTTGCTTGTGTGTTAGGCTCAGAACCGAATTGAGTTGATGAACCTGAAAATATTTTTGATTTAGTCGCGAGCTGAACATGAATTTCAAGCCCGATAACAGTTTCCCATTGCATAGTAATTCTCCAGGCCTTAAATGTTTTTCGGTGCTAGTGTGTGCCAATCTGTCGCTGTCTGGAATCGATGTGCGACATTAAGCAGTTTTGACTCTTCAAAATAATTACCTATTAACTGCATCCCAATTGGTAGACCGTTGATTAATCCAGCTGGTAATGACATGCCAGGTAAACCGGCAAGGTTGGTTGAGATAGTGAAGATGTCTTCGAGGTACATTTGAACCGGGTCATCACCTTTTGAGTCGAAACCAAATGCCGGTGAGGGTGACGTCGGGCTTAAAATTACATCAATGTCTTCAAAGGCCGAAACAAAATCATTTTTGATTAAACGTCTAACCTGTTGTGCTTTGTTGTAGTAAGCGTCGTAATAGCCAGCTGATAATGCATAAGCACCAATCAAGATGCGTCGCTTAACTTCATCACCAAAACCTTCAGTTCGGCTGCGTTGGTACATATCCATTAAATCTTTTGGGTCTTCACAGCGGTGGCCATAACGTACACCATCAAAACGGGATAGATTAGCAGAGCATTCAGCGGGAGCAATTACATAGTAAGCCGGAACAGATAAATGTGAATGGGGCAACGAGATTTCTTTAAATGTCGCACCTTGGCTTTCTAGCTGTTTGATTGAATCCTGTAGAATATTTTGAAGCTCAGGGCTTAGATGCTCATTGAAGAACTCTTTAGGCAAACCAATACGTAAACCGTCAATTGAATTGTTCAGGCTTGCAGTATAGTCAGGTACGTCTTTAACGATGCTGGTTGAGTCTTTTGCATCATGGCCAGCCATCACATTAAGCATCATTGCAGCATCTTCAGCTGTACGTGCCATAGGGCCTGCTTGATCCAAGCTGGAAGCAAAAGCGATCATGCCATAACGTGATACGCGACCATAAGTAGGCTTTAATCCTGTCAAACCACATAATGAAGCGGGTTGACGAATAGAACCACCAGTATCCGTTGCTGTTGCGATCGGTGTTAAACGTGCGGCTACTGCGGCAGCTGAACCACCCGATGAACCACCGGGAACAAGCTGTTCTTTATCGCTCCATGGGTTGATGACTTTACCAAAGTAGCTGGTTTCATTTGACGAGCCCATCGCGAACTCATCCATGTTTGTTTTGCCAAGACAAACAGCGCCCGATGTTTTCATGTTACTAACAACAGTCGCATCATAAGGCGAGATAAAATTCTCAAGCATTTTTGAGCCGCAAGTAGTTAATACGCCTTTTGTGCAAAAGATATCTTTATGTGCGAACGGGATTCCCGTCCAGTCTGTTGCTTTGCCTTCAGCACGAATTTGATCGGCTGCTTTTGCTTCTTCTAGGGCTAGTTCATCAGTAACGGTGATGAAGCTGTTTATTTCTCCATCCTTTGCTTTGATTCGGTCTAGATAGTGCTGTGTTAATTCAACACTGGAAAACTCGCCTTGCGAGAGTCCTATGGATAATTCTTTAACAGTTTTATTAAACATGGCGTGTGCTTTTATTTGATTAATTAGTTGGTAAACAATGACGGATATTATTTCTGGTTTGAGTTGGCTTATTCAATTACTTTGGGAACAAGATATAACCCGTCTTCTACTGCCGGTGCGACAGCTTGATATTTTTCGCGTTGATTGGTTTCTGTGACAACATCTTTTCGTAATATTTGAACCGCATCCATTGGATGGGCCATAGGCACAATATTGTCTGTATTAACCGCTTGTAGCTGGTCTACCAGAGATAATATGTTATCTAAGTCGCCGCTGAGCTTAGGGACGTCTTTCTCATCAATCTTAAGGCGAGCAAGGTGTGCGATTTGGTTTATATCATCGGGTCCGATTGACATGGACGTTCCTCATAAATTCAATTTGTTGAAAGTAAAGGCTGGAAGGTATCTTCGGCCATCAAAAAATGGCAAGTATCATAGCAGGAAATCTGCTCTCTAAATAGCGTGTGTGAGCGATTGAGTTGTCAGTTTTGTTATTCATTTTATTGCTGAGAGTAGTGTAAGGCCACAATGTTAGTCAGTGATCTGGTCTATATGTCGTTTATGGGTATATGTTTGTACTTTTAAAGTTGTCTAAGTTTAAGCTGTTTGTTAGTTAATTTTAGTTTTGTTATGTTTAATGTGTAAGTTGTTTGAATTAAGTTGCTGAAATTAAACAGTAAAATATAACATTTGACAATGTATAAAAAAATCATAATTATAGTGTACAAATGTACACGTGAATTTAATTAAATTATCCAAAGGTAGATTTCCTTATGCCACAATATAAAGCCCCTTTAAAAGATATCGATTTTCTATTGAATGATGTGTTTGATATCCAAAAACATTATCAGTCGATCCCCGGTGGTGAAGAAGCAACACCTGATATGGTTGATATGATATTGAGTGAGTGCGCAAAGTTTTGTGAAAATGTACTTTCACCTCTATACCAGTCTGGTGATGAAGAAGGCTGTAAATTTGATGCTGGTAAGGTTACTACGCCTAAAGGATTCAAAGATGCTTATGAGCAATATGTAGCTGGTGGTTGGCAGTCACTCTCTCACCCTGTCGAGTTTGGAGGCCAGGGCTTGCCTTCTTCATTGGGTATTATTAAGTCAGAAATGATTGGTACAGCTAACTGGGCCTGGAGTATGTATCCTGGTTTAAGTCTGGGTGCGATGAATACAGTACTTTTACACGCCAATGATAAGTTAAAAGAAATATATTTAACGAAAATGACAGAAGGCACATGGACAGGAACAATGTGCTTAACTGAGCCTCAATGTGGTACTGATTTAGGTCAGGTTAAAACCAAAGCAGAGCTAAATGAAGACGGCTCATACGCTATCACTGGAACTAAAATATTTATTTCAGCAGGCGAGCATGACTTAGCTGAAAATATTGTTCATATCGTCTTAGCGAGATTACCAGGCGCACCGAAAGGAACGCGTGGAATCTCTTTATTTATCGTGCCTAAAAACAAGGTTAAAGCAGACCAAAGTGTTGGTGAATCCAATAATGTTATATGTGGTTCTATCGAACATAAAATGGGCATAAAAGGCTCGTCAACAGCGGTATTGAATTTTGATGGTGCTGAGGGGTATTTGATTGGGCCAGAAAATAAAGGTTTGGAATGCATGTTTACCTTTATGAATACTGCTCGTATCGGTATTTCTATTCAGGGTGTCGCGGCAAGTGAACTATCTTATCAAGGCTCGTTGCCTTATGCGAAAGAACGTTTATCTATGCGTTCATTGAGTGGTACAAAAGAACCTGAAAAAGTTGCCGACCCTTTAATTGTTCATCCAGATGTTCGGCGTATGCTTTTGACCCAAAAAGCCTTTGCTGAAGGTGGGCGAGCAATGCTTTATTATTCGGCATTGTTTGCCGATAAAGTGGCTTCGGCTGAAACAGAGAAAGAAAGGGAAGAAGCGGATGAAACACTGGGAATGTTGACTCCGATCCTGAAAGCATTTTTAACCGAAACAGGATACGAATCAGCAAATCTCGGGATGCAGGTATTTGGTGGTCATGGTTTTATTAGTGAGTGGGGGATGGAGCAAATTGTACGTGATACTCGTATATCTACGCTTTATGAGGGTACTACAGGCATTCAGGCGCTTGACCTTCTAGGGCGTAAGATTATGCTTAGTAAAGGTGCAAATCTTAAGTTCCTGACTAAAGAAATATTCAGCTTTTGTAAAGATTATGGGCTTATTTCACGTAACCCTCATAAGAAAGATATGCTGAAGTTTATTACGCCTTTATTCAAGATTTTAGCTGAATGGCAAATACTTACTTTTAGAGTCATGCATGGCGCATCGAAGGACCGTGATTATGTCGGCTCAGCGTCTGTTGATTATGTTATGTATTCTGGTTATGTGGTGATGGCTTTCTTATGGGCGAAAATGGCACAGTCAGCTTATGAAAAAATTGAAACAGGTGAGGGAGATGTCGAATTTTTGAAAGCTAAAATCCAAACAGCTGAATTCTATTTTGATCGCTTATTACCAAGAGCAAAAGTACATGCGAATACAATGGTCAAAACACCTAAGAGCTTAATGCAGATGGATGAAGCAAATTTTTCATTTAGCTAATTGATCTATTGAGGGGGTTCACGCCACAGATTAGTACTTCTGAGGCGTGAGATAGTTCTTTTGTTTTATGGTTGAAGCTTAATTGAAAAATAACGTTTTTTTAGAATAGCCATAATTTTTTTTCTGGTGCGCTGGTATTCTGGCTATAAAACTTTCTAGAAGAAGAGCTGGTTTCATCGTTATGAGATTTTTGAGCTGCAGTATGTACTTCTTGTTTGCATTCTTTCATTAATTGCACTGCCCAGCTTTCATCAACTTCTATCTTGTCCTGGTCGTTTAGGGCGCTATGTCTTCGTGCATTCACAACTGTCATCTTTTCTCCGATTTAAATATTATCTTCTGGTATTTCTATTCAAAATAACAGGATGATTGAATCGATATAGTTGGACGAAAAGCAAAGAAGGGTGCAATAAAACAATTTGCAGTTTTAATTCACCAGTGTAGAGGTCACATTTAAGTAGTCTACCTGAGCTTATACACATCCATGTTGTTGTTTTAATTTCGGCATTATCCTGACGCGCCGCAATAGTATTGAGGTTGCTTGTTGGGGTCAATGGTCAATCTCTCACAGGGGGTGTGAGAGATCTCGGATAAAACTCAAAAGTTAATATGAAGAAAATATTGCGGGGTGTTGTTCGTCTTGCATTGTTAGTGGCGAAAATACACCTGAACTAAATGGTAACCGAATTTTGTTTTAATTGGCCCGTGAATCACCTTTAATGCTTTTTTAAAAATCACTTGGTCGATCGGTTTAACAAGTTGGCCACGTTTTATTTCGCCTAAATCACCTGACTGCTTTCTGGAGGGGCACTGGGAGTGCTTTTTAGCAAGCACCCCGAAATCTGCGCCATTTTTAATTTTCTCTTTTAAATTGATTGCTTCCTCTTCTGTTTTAAGCAGGATGTGCCGAGCCATTGCTGTTGTCATTTTTGTTCCTAAACAGCTGTGCTGCTTTGTATTGATTTTCAGGTATAGAATTGACGACGTTTAATATATACGTTCATACCATCTTTGTTGGATAAAGTAATCTGCGCTTGCGGGTTGAGTTCCTGACCTTTGGCAAGCGAAATCTCAAAACATTGTACAATGCTAGCCAGTATAAGTTTAGCTTCCATCATGGCAAATGCTTGTCCGATACATACACGTGGCCCAGTACCAAATGGTATATAAACATGCTTCGGAATAGATTTTTCATTTTCCGCTGAAAAACGTTCAGGGTCGAATTTTTCAGGGTTAGGAAAATATTTAGGGTTGGTGTGATTTGCAAAAGGTGAAATGAAAATAACCTTGTCTTGAGGAAATAGATAATCTCCAATGATGGTGTCTTCGTTTGCTTGGCGAGTATTTAAAGTCCATACGGGAGGTAATAGCCGCATAGATTCTTTAATGACCATTTCGGTGTAGATTAAATCGCTGAGATTAGAAAACTCAGCCGTCTTGCCCTTAAGAACGGCATCTAATTCAGTTTGGAGTTTTGTTTGAATTTCAGGGTGTTTTGCTAATAAGTAGAAAGCCCAGGAAAGTGCATTTGATGTTGTTTCATGTCCAGCAACAAAAAGTGTTATTAACTCATCCATCACCTGTTTAGGGCTCATTTTTGAACCATCTTCATATTCGGCTAATAACAACATCGACATCATATCGCCGTTATCATCAATCTCGCCATTGGGTTTCATTCTGGATTGAATAATCTGGTCAATAGTTTGATGTAAGGTTTTGCGTGCTTTTGATAATTTTAAGTTGCCAGGGCTGGGTACCCAATCTGGCATTGGAATAATTTGAAGAAAGCGCTTGTTGATCATATCCTGAACAACTTTCATTGTTTCACCGATTTGGTCTGCTTCATTTTCCATGCTGTCCATATCAGTATCAAATAATGTTTTAGTAACGATATACATGGTTAATTTGAACATATCATCACTAATACTTCGTACTGTACCGCCTTCCCAGTTAGCGATGTATTGCTCAGTATAATCACTCATTGTTTTTGTATAGGCTTCCATGCGTCTAAAATGAAAACCTGGCTGAACGAGTTTACGGTGAACTTTATGAGACGGTGTATCATTGTTAGTGACTAAGCCATTACCTAGAATCGTCCCCATGATTTTTACATCACGATCAGCCTTTCTAAAGTTTTTAGCTTCACTGACTAAAATTTTATGAGCAATATCAGCATCAACGACTAAAGCCATATCAATAAGCGGCAAATGAAATTCAACAACATCTTCGTAATCATTGGTCAGACGCTTAAAGAAGCTTAAAGGACTTTTGGCGAATTCAGGTAAGCACCCAAGAATTGGAACACCTGTCTCTTTTGGAATGGGCGTGTGTGTATCATTTAAGGTGATGGAAGCGGTGGACATAAATAGTACCTCAATCGTTATTTTTATTTAGGTGACTTACTTTGCCATAATGTGACTGTCAGTCACAAAGTGTTTTTTTGGAACAGTCTGTTCCAAACTTGTATGGATTATGTGGGTGTTTTGTTTTGAGGGCTCAGAATTAAAGGGTGGTAATTATTTAAGGAATTAGAAAGAGCTGGTGAGAATTAATCCCACCAGAATCAGTAGATGAAATATTAATCTTTAGGTGTTCTTATCAGTAATACATCGCTTTCAGCTAGATTGAGAATTTTGTGAGCTGTAGACCCTAGTAAAACTTCAAGTCCATGGCGACTGTGACTCCCTGCTATGATTAGGTCAGTATTCATGTTTTCGGCTTGCTTAAGTATGGTTTGCGCAGGGGGGCCAAAGCAAACAATTAAACTATTGGGGTCAAGTCCAGCCTTTTCAATTAATGGCTTAAGATAATTTGCACCAGATTGAGCAAGCTCTTCTTGGTCCAGTGGAGGGGGGATTTGTCCTGGGCTACCGGCCCAATCTGCGATAATAAGATCCAAAACAACGTGAACAATATTAAGCTTCACATTATTGTTTTCTTCTAAAAACTCAGCTGCTTTTTGCAAAACGTGTTTTGAGCTTTTGCTACACTCAACTGCAACAAGAATATTTTTGTAAGTGTGCATAATTTTCCCCTGTCAGATCTTCATTGTTGTTACGATAGATTTCATCTCTTCTCTTTATATTAGACCTTAATTACATAAATTAAATGATATTAGTCAATTCTACATCAGATCTATTTTAATGGTTTTTGTGGCGCATCATGTCTGCTAACTCTGATCGATTGGAAATATTTAGTTTTTGATAAATTCTATACAAATGATTAGAAATAGTTGAAGGAGACAGTGAAAGACTTTTAGCGATTTGTTTGAAACTCATACCTTGAGTAACGCCATCAACGACTTGAAGTTCACGTTTGGTTAATTCATCTAGAGGGGTCATTGGTCTAACGGTGATACGAAAAAGGTCGCCTAATTTTTTGCTGCTAATATGTAGTTCATTTTCAATTTTTTTCAGGCCTTCTTCTGGAATAGAGAAGGGCAATGACTGGTCCGAATAATTTGGGAAATATTCCTCCATGGTATCCAAAAAGATTGTCTCAGCTTCATGATAGATGCCGTGTTTATCGCAAATAGCAGTATGGCTGAATTTACCTTGCTCAATGGTATTCAGGTTTTGCATACAGGCTTGAGAGGCAGCGTTAAGTAAGTGATATAGGGCTCTTTGATAGCAGTTTTTTTCACTGGTCGTAAACTTTGTATCGGGATCTTTTCGGTATATCGTTAATAAAGTATAAATACCACTACGTTTATCGATATGAATAGAACTCAGGATTCGTGTGATTTGATAAGGCTTGAAAACTTTTAAATAGATTTCGGACGAAAAAAAATTCTCGTCGCTAAGCGCATCACTCATATCGACAGGCTCACCAATACGTGTAAAAAGGAGTTTACTGATAGGGTTGATTGGTAAAAATTTAAGGAGGGTATCAGAGAACTCTTTCGGTAAGCCAATAGTTGTATGAGTATGGAAAGTGCGTGTACTGAGATGGCCGGTACTCCAAATGGCTGCATCAAAATCAATTAATGTCTGTAACTCATTTAAAGCCCAATGACGAAATTGTGCCAATTCAATGTGTTGCGTTGATCGATACAAACGGCTAATAAAATGATCAATGGGATCCATTATAATAATTCTCGTTGATTAAACGGTTTTTCTTATTTTGATAGTGTAATCACCATTAGGGTAATTTTACTATCCAAAACTTCATATTTCTCTGGCACACTGAATTTCAAATTGACCAAGGTGAACTTTTCTATGGATACTCAAAAAAGTGATGTCATTATTGTTGGTGGCGGTATAGCTGGTTTAGTTACCGCTTTTGAATGCTTGAATAGTGGTTTAAATGTCACGATTATAGAGAGAGATAAAGAGGAAAATCTTGGAGGTTTAGCGAAACTTTCATTTGGCGGTATGGCATTGGTCAATACGCCGCTTCAAAGAAAAATGGGGGTGCATGACAGTCCTGAAAGGGCGCTGAAAGATTGGTATTCGTTTGCAAACTTTGGCGAAGAAGATTTCTGGCCGAAACAATGGGCAAAATATTATGTCGATCATTGTTTAAAAAATGTATATGAATGGTTGATAGAACACGGCATGAAGTTTCTTCCTGCGGTCAACTGGGTAGAGCGTGGTCAGTATGGTAAGGGTAATAGTCTTCCGCGATACCATATTCTTTGGGGAACAGGATATCGGCTTGTTGAGCGCTTTATTGAATTATTACAAAGCCATAAAAATAAACATAAGTTGAAAATATTATATGAGCATAAAGTTCATGATTTTTTTCGAGATAAGGGAAAGGTCACAGGTTGTCAGGTTCTTAATGAAAAGACTTCTGAGGAAATTGAACTATATGCAAGTTATACCATTGTCGCGACAGGTGGAATTGGTGGCAACTTACAGAAGGTAAGAGATAACTGGTATCAGCCTTGGGGCAAACCTCCTGCTGAAATATTGAATGGCTCTCATAAATATGCAGATGGTTTATTACATGATGTATTGAGTGAACAAGGCGCGGCAGTCACGCATCTGGATAAAATGTGGAATTATGCTGCTGGTATTCCTCACCCAAAACCTAGCTTTGAAGGGCAAGGTTTGAGTCTTATTCCATGTAAAAATGCATTATGGTTAGATCATACTGGTAAGCGTATTGGTCCGGAGCCATTAGTTACGGGCTTTGATACCAATGAATTATGTCGTCGAGTGTCTGAATTAGAAGCGCCTTATACTTGGCAATTATTCAACTGGAAAATTGCCATTAAAGAGTTTGCTGTTTCTGGTTCTGAGCATAACCAAAATATCAGAGACAGAAAATTATTTTCATTTTTGAAAGAAGCGATTTTAGGCAATCATCGTTTAGTAAAACAAATGCAGGAAGAGAGTGATCATTTTATTGTTGCTGATAGCTTGCCAGAACTTGTTTCAAAAATGAATGCCTTAAATAGCGACAATAGCGTTAGTCTAGAAGATGTTCAGAATCAGGTGCAGCAATATGATGACATGATTAGTCGTGGGCCAGCATTATGGAATGATGATCAGTTGAGGCGTATTCAGCATGCACGGGCATGGCGTGCAGACAAACTACGAACCTGTAAGCCAAATGCTATTTTAGATCAAAGCTCTGGGCCCTTAATTGCGGTCAAACTAAGACTCATTTCTCGAAAGAGTTTGGGCGGAATTCAAACTGACTTACAAAGTCGTGTTTTAGATTTACAGGGCGAACCAATTAAAGGGCTGTATGCCATTGGTGAAGCAGCAGGTTTTGGCGGGGGCGGGGCAAGTGGGTTTAAGTCACTGGAAGGTACTTTTTTATCCGGTTGTATATTAACTGCTCGAGCGGCTGCGGAATCTATTCGTCAATCGTAAATACATAGTCATAAAAATTCGAAAAAAAGAGGCATGAATTGTGAAAAAAACAGGCGCATGGTTAGTAAAGTATGCATTAGAACAAATTGGTGTTCATTATACTTTTGGTATTCCAGGAGTACACAATACCGAAATTTATGATGAGTTGAACAAATCCGAACTGATTACACCTATGCTGGTAACGCATGAAGGTTGTGGCGCTTTCATGGCCGATGCGATGAGCCGGGTCAGTGGTTCAATCGGAACATTAGTCATTGTTCCTGCAGCAGGTGCAACCCATGCAGCAAGTGGTATTGGCGAAGCCTTTTTAGACGGTATTCCTATGCTGGTGATTAGTGGTGGGGTTCGAAGCGATTCTGAGTTTACTTATCAGCTGCATGAGATGGACCAGCATGCCATGATGGCACCTATTACTAAGGCGACGTTTAAAATTGGGGCACAAGGCGAGGTTTTAGAAACTATATATAAGGCTTATGAACTTGCAATTTCGGGTGAACCCGGGCCAGTGTTTTTAGAGATCCCGGTTAACCTTCAGCTTTATACTGGAGAAATTGAATCAGTATTAAGCTATGAAGATTACGTGAAACGACATAAAACAAAACAAGAACCAGACGCTTCAAGTGATAAACTTGATCAAGCTGTTGAACTATTATTGCAAGCTAAATCGCCAGGTTTATTTTTAGGGTGGGGGGCGGTTGATGTAAGTGAAGCAACAATGCGTATTGCGGAGTTGTTAGCTGCACCTGTATCGACAACGCTACAAGGCTTAAGTTCTTTTCCTGCCAATCACCCCTTGCATACAGGTATGAGTTTTGGTCCTGCAGCAGTACCTGCAGCAACAAATGCTTTTTTAGAATGTGATTGCATGCTTGCTATCGGGACACGTTTTGGTGAAATAGGGACAGGAAGTTTTGGTGTTAGCGTCCCTGAGAACTTAATACATATTGATATCAACCCAGAAGCTATCAATGCAAATTATCCAGCCAAAATTGCAATAACTGGTGACTCTAAAGATATTGCTCCCCTTTTGCTTCAGAAACTTGAAGCAAAAATTACAGAACAAAATATCAATGTATGCGCTCGTATGAAAAGTGTTAGTGCTAACATCGCCAAAGACAAGCTTGCCTACACTAAAGAGTGGCATCAGCACGATACTAAGGGTCGTGTTAATCCATCAAAGTTTTTTGATGCTTTAAGGGTGAAGTTGCCTGATGATGGTTTTGTCGTCGTTGATGATGGTAATCATACCTTTCTGACTGCCGAGCTTATGCCGATTCATACCCCAAGAAGCATGATATCACCAACTGATTTCAACTGTATGGGATATGCAGTTCCAGCGACAATTGCAGCAAAATTAGCAAACCCTGACAAAGACGTCGTCTCGATTGTTGGAGATGGTGCCTTTCTCATGACCTGTATGGAAATTATTACTGCAAGTGAGCATAGATTAGGCGCAATTTTTACTGTGTTCAATGACGGTGAGCTATCGCAGATTGCACAAGCTCAAAATGTACCTTATAACCGTAAAACATGTACGGTGCTAGGCAATACCCGTTTTCAAGGCGTCGCGCAGGCAACTGGGGCAGAATATGTTCGTATTGAGAATGATTCTGATATCAATGAATGCATAGATAAAGCTTGGGAGCATTCAAAAAAAGGTTGTCCCGTTATATTGGATGTAAATGTGGATTACAGTAAACAAACCCGCTTTACAAAAGGTATTGTTGGCACCAACCTTAAGCGATTACCATTGAATACAAAGATACGAATGGTCAGTCGAGCCTTAGTTAGAAAAGTGACAGGCTAGTCGACATACTATGGTAAGCCCCTTTTTTGAAAGGGCGCTTATTTATTAATAACAGATTGCAGTTTTTCAGAAACCTCACATAGCTCATCAGTTACATTTGTAAGATCATTCGTTGAATCTAATAACTGTTTAACTGATTGAGCATTGCGGTTACTGACTGCACCAACCTTATCAGATGCTTCAGCAACATCGCTCATATTGTCATTAAGTCTATCCATCACTTCAGATACATTATGAATTTGATGCGTAACTTCATTCACTGAATTAGCAGTACTAGATAATACATTCGCTGAACGCAAAACAAGCTCAACACCATCATCAACTTCAATTGAGCCTTGTTGTATGACAGATTTTATTTCTTGAGCAGAGCGATCACAGCGGATGGATAACTCACGGATTTCATCAGCAACTACTGCAAATCCACGGCCTCTATCTCCAGCTCTGGCCGCTTCAATACTTGCATTTAAAGCGAGCAGGTTTGTTTGGCTAACAATCCCTAAAATAACCTTGATTACATCTTCAATTTGAGAAAAATTATTTTTAATTTTCCCCATATTATCTGAAACTTTTGTCATCGCATGGCCAGTCGAAATTACATTTTGCTCTGTTGTATTTGTAATATCCTCCATATGAATAACAATTGATGATGTTTCGTGTAGAGTCTCTTTAGTGTCAGAAACAGTTTTTGAAATATCTTCAGATGCTTCAACTTGTGAAATAGCTCCGCCTTCAATTAAATGACTGTTATCCCCCATGTTTTGTAAATTTTTCATAAGGGTGTTTGTTGAAGAAAAAAGTGTTTGGCTTGTATGTTTTGCCTCACTTAGAATTTCACCCAAACGTAGTGCGTCTGTACTGGATACTGTCGCTAATTCAGCTGCTTTTTCTTGGGCATCAATGGCTTCGGTTAATGATTGTTCTCTTATACGGAGTGCATAACTCTGGGCAAGCCAGATAATAATCATAGGAAGTAAATAACCTGAATAAGTATCAATCTTTTTACCCGTTTCTGTAAATTCAAAAAGAGGTAAGGCATAACTATTGAAGTCGAGGATAATCATAGTTAGAACAGTTATAAAGGCGACTATAAACCATGCAAATCCTGACTTTCGGCCTGCGAGTAAATAACTAATACAAATGAGTGCCGGCATCCAAAAAATGTGGGGTGAATCAAGTCCTCCAAGATTGAATATCATATTCATACCATGAGGATAAGTACTAAGCATTGTGATATTGGCGGCAATGACAGGGGGAATTGATTTTTTGATGAGTGTACTTGTAATTAATATCAGCACTAAGCCAAATGAAGAGCTGAGCACCAATGTAGAGTGGTCTAATTTAGACCACTTAATAATGCTGTAAATCATCACAATGGCGGCAAAAAAGTGAAAATATAGAAGAACTCTGTATTGGACAGCAAGCTCTTTAGGCATATTTTCATGCTTAGGCCAAAAGAAATTAATATATGACTCAATTGGGTTTAACACAGAGTGACTCCGTGAGGGATAAAAACATAACGCTTATTTCGCATCTTTTAAACGGTCTCATCTCTTTGAAAACTAGCTAAATATTGGATATTAATTTATTAGGTAAGTTTAGTTTTATTTCTTGCTAAAGCAATTCTGAAACCGGACGTCTTTAAATAAATTAAAATAAATATGGACAGAATAGGAATATCTACACATAATACTGATTATGTATACAGTACTGCTCCAGTAAAAGTACGAGAAGTACTAACCATTAAAAATTATTGATCGGTAGGGGAAAATCTTAAATGAATGACAACAAAAAAAAGGCCTTAAGCGCAGCTTTGTCACAAATTGAACGCCAGTTTGGTAAAGGCGCAGTGATGAAACTGGGTGACCAACCGCGAGATCTCATGCCGTCTGTGTCTACAGGCTCTCTCGGTTTGGATATTGCTTTAGGTATAGGCGGCCTTCCTTATGGACGTATTGTTGAAATTTATGGGCCTGAGAGTTCGGGTAAGACAACGTTAACATTACAAACAATTGCTGAAGCTCAAAAGCAAGGTAAAGTATGCGCCTTCGTTGATGCTGAGCATGCGCTCGATCCTATATATGCCGAGAAGCTAGGCTTGAATGTTGATGAATTATTAGTTTCACAGCCCGATACCGGAGAGCAAGCGCTAGAAATTGTAGATATGCTAGTACGTTCTAATGCTGTAGACGTTATTGTTGTTGACTCTGTTGCTGCACTAACACCTAAAGCCGAAATTGAAGGTGATATGGGTGATAGTCATATGGGCTTGCAAGCACGTTTAATGTCACAAGCGCTGCGTAAATTAACGGGTAACATCAAGAGTGCTAATTGTTTAGTTATCTTTATTAACCAGATTCGTATGAAAATCGGTGTTATGTTTGGTAATCCAGAAACAACAACTGGTGGAAATGCATTAAAATTTTACTCTTCAGTTCGCTTGGACATACGCCGTATTGGTGCAGTGAAGCAGGGCGATGAGATCATTGGTAATGAAACACGAGTGAAAGTGGTTAAAAACAAAGTTTCACCACCGTTTAAGCAAACTGAGTTTCAGATTTTATATGGCAAAGGTATTTATCACTTAGGTGAGGTCGTTGATCTAGGTGTTAAAGAAGGTTTTGTAGATAAAGCAGGCGCATGGTACAGCTATAACGGAGACAAAATCGGTCAAGGTAAGGCGAACGCAGCTAACTATCTAAAAGAAAACCCAAAAGTGGCGGAAGAGATAGAAGCAAAAATACGTGAGAAGCTGATGCCAAAACCAGAAACTCCTGAAGCAGGAACTTCGGATGAACTAGCTTTAGAGATATAGTTTGAGATAAATTGAGTACTTTTAACTTTAGTTGTTTCTTTAAATTACTTCGTTATTTCGGCTAAAAGTACTGCCGGAATAACTACGGTTTGAGTTGTCTAAAGCCCTCAAATATAGTGTTTGTTGCGAGAGCAGTTTGATCATCACGGATCATACTGCTCTTTTTTTATTAGGGCTTTAAGATAAAACGTTGATGGTTATTCAGTCATTAATTCAACATTATCAAAGCCTTGCTCATCATTTTTAAGTTCCAGAGCAGCGGTGTCATCACCTGCGCTTTTATCTGGAAAAATTAGAGGTAGTGGTTGTTCAGCGGCTGCATTTTTAATAGGCATTTGAGTTTCAGTCGATACGGGGGCTAGGCTTTTTGGTGCTACTGAATTTTCAATTGATATGATACTGGTTTCAGGGGATGTTTTTAATTTGTTTAAGGTATGTTTTGTCTCAAGTTGGCTGGCCTCAAGCTGCTTTTTAAGGTCGCTTACCATTTTAATGAGTTCTTCGGTTGCGTTATAAAGTTTTTGAGGTTCAAGATCTTTGCCATATGCTTTTTGGTTAATGCTGTTAAGTAAAGATACTATATGAAGAATGTGCTTTTCAGACTCAACGGCCTCTAGCTTAATCACTTTTTCAGACTCTAGTGCCACAAAGTAAGCGTGTTTAGTTGCCCAGAGAGCTTCTTCGCCTGCCTTCTTAACTCCTTTTCGGTCACGGTAATTTTTTCGAATAAAATTATTAGAGGCCTCAAGCACTTTGGCAGCCTTTTCAAAACTGATTTCAGCATACGTATCAGCATCTATGTCATCGGCCTTTTCAAAAAAAGCTTCTGCTTCAGTTAGGTGAATGTTTTTAAGTGTGTTAATTTCAAGTTCAGACATATCACTTAATAACGATGTTTGGTCTCGTCCAGCTTGTGCCGAGTCGCCTTTTTCAATTAACTTCACCAAATCAAGCAAGTCCTCCATAATATCCTGATAGTCTTCAGCTAGTAATGTTGGTGTATTAAGCGTAATTAAAACTTCTTTATGAGCTAGTGATTCTTTTAGGTTTGCTTTGACTGTTGTTTTATTTTTGTATGAATCTTCAATGAAGTTTTGGGCTGCTATTGCTGCCATAAGGGCTGCATTTTTAATGTCTTTAGGCGGTTCAACTAAATATTCGCGAGCCTGTGTAATGCTTTCTTGTGCTTGTAATAAGTGAAGCGGTGCATAAAATTCAAGCTCAGCTGCTTTTGCATCGAGTAGTTTTTGCTCAGCCGTTTCTATAGCTTGTTCTGGTGTGAGGGTTGACTTGGTTGCTTCTTGTGCCGAGCGTTGTTGAATGCTTTCAGAAACTGCAATTTGCTTGCTTGCACATGCTGATAACAATAAATAAATTAAAGCGGTAGATAGTATGCGAAATTTCCTGCTATGCATGTTTTTTCCTTGGCATGATTATGAATAAATAAAAAATGAGTATATGCATGAGGTGCTGATATTGCTATGTAGAATTACCATTGATGATAGAAATGGTGAACAGGTCCATGTCCCTTGCCTACATTTAAACTATCAGCTTGTATGATTGCTTTGTGTAAGTACTGGTTTGCTTTACATACAGCTGTTTTCATTGAGTCTCCAAAAGCTAAATTTGCTGCAATTGCAGAAGAAAGTGTGCAGCCTGTTCCGTGTGTATTACTTGTTAGGAGTTTGGTTTGCTTAAATTCATGAATTTCGTCATTAGATAGTAAAAGGTCAATGCAGGTATCACCTACAAGGTGTCCACCTTTAAGTAAAGTCGATTCTGAACCCAAATCCTTTAACTGGTAAATAGCTTGGAGCATGGTTGTTTTTGAATTAGCCTGAGTCGAGTCCGTTAATATAGCGGCCTCAGGAATATTTGGTGTTATGAGTGTTGTTATAGGAAAAAGTTGTGATTTGATTACTTCAATTGCGTTATCTTCAATTAACTGCTTTCCGCTGCTTGAGACCATTACAGGATCAAGTACGATATTTTTGGGCTGATATCTGTGAAGAATTTTGATGACTAACTCAACGGTACTTTTATTATTTAACATTCCAATTTTAACGGTTGAAATATCAAGATCACTAAATACGGAATTTAATTGTGACTCTATGATTGAATAGGGAAGCGAATAAACCTCATCAACACCACAGGTATTTTGGGCTGTGATATTTGTTATGACTGAAGCACTGTAAACACCTAGTGCCGAGAGTGTTTTGATATCTGCTTGAATACCGGCGCCGCCAGAAGAGTCTGAGCCAGCAATTGTTAAAACAATGGGTGGGGGAGTCAAAGCTTTACCTTCAGGTTGGTAAAAAGAAAATAGTATTAGATATCGCAGGTTTAATTCAAGCACTGTCTGTATTGTAACGAAAGTAATCTGTGCGGCTAAGTTATTAGTGGGTATAATTTCAATTCGATTCATATTCTAAATAGATAAAAATGTGCTAAAACTTATATTCCTTCCTTTATTATGTCTTTTTTTTTCACCTAACGGCTTCGCCGGGTTAACTGCTGAACAGGTTTTAGGGGAATATTGGAAGGACCCTTTATTTGGAGAAGCGGCAAGTGAAGCAACAATTTTTGTTGATTTGGTTTCAGATGACGTTTGGCCTCCCAAAATTACAGTCCCGCTGGCTCGTAACATACGATTTGTATTTTTAAATAAAAGTAAACAACCTCACTTGATGGCTTTTTCTAAAGATATTCGCATTCAATTAGCTGATGAACGTTTTCAGAAGTTTGTTGATGACGAATTATTTCATTCTCAACAAAAGGTAATTGCTGGGTTAGGCCACAGTCATGCATCGTCATCGGTAGATGATGCTCAGGCACTAGTTAAAACCCTGGATCAATGGCCGACGGTTTTTGTAAAACCAGAAGACAGGAAAGAGATTTTAATTCGTTTTGATGAGTTAACAACAATTTCATTTACTTGTGCTTTGGGTGATCATGAAGAAAAAGAATACAAAGGTTTGATAGAAATCGTTAAATCAATCGACTTAAATGACAAAAGTAAAACTAGCGGCTGGCAGCTGCTGAATGACTAACTAACTTCTATAGTTGGTGTTTTAAAATCAAAGAGAGCAATATGTTAAAAAGCACAATTAAAGCTATTGAGTGGAAAAATGATCAACTTGTTTTATTAGACCAAAGAATTTTACCAAAATCTGAGTCATATATTATTTGTGATGACTTAAGTACTGTGATCTCTTCGATTAAAACTATGGTAGTTAGAGGTGCGCCAGCCATTGGTATCGTGGCTGCTTATGGTGTGGTGATTAGCGCTAGATCACGTCGTTTGAATGAGATGAATGTTGCGCAAATGGAAGCTTATAAGTGTGCAGTGCTCGGTGATTTAAAACAATTGGCGTTATCTAGGCCAACGGCAGTAAATTTGATGTGGGCTGTTGAACGAATGCGGCAGTGCTTTCTTGATGCATATAAAGAAGACTTCTTAATTGAGATTTTATTAAATAAAGCGCAAGAAATTCATACGCAAGACATTGAAAATAATCATTATATGGCAGAGCTTGCTAGTGCATTGATGGCTAAATCGACAAATAAGCCTTTTTCCGTTTTGACACATTGTAATGCAGGCTCTTTGGCTACAGGCGGGTATGGTACTGCATTAGGTGCTATTAGAACCGCATGGAAAAAGAATTTGATAGACTGTGTTTATGCGGATGAAACTCGCCCATGGTTACAAGGGGCTCGATTAACCGCGTGGGAACTTGCTCAGGATGATATTCCAGTTTGTTTGAATTCAGATGGAGCTGCTGGTTGGTTGTTGGCAAATAAAAATATTAAGTGGATCATTGTTGGCGCTGATCGAGTGGCTGCAAATGGAGATGTCGCGAATAAAATTGGTACATACAACCTTGCAATACTTGCAAAGTATCATGGCGTAAAAATGATGGTTGTTGCTCCCTCAAGCACGGTGGATATGGCGCTTTCATCGGGTGCAGATATTGACATTGAAATGCGGACAACCCAGGAGCTGACTCAAATATCCGGTCTACAGATTGCGCCAGAAGGAATCGATGCAATTAACCCTGTTTTTGATGTGACGCCAGCAGATCTCATTGATGCTATCGTGACAGAAAAAGGTTTGATTGAAAATCCAACAACTGAACTAATGATGAAGGTTTTTAACTAATGCTTTTTAAAATTGTGAGTCGAAAACTATTGGTTGTATTCATTATGCTATTATCTTCAATTTACGCGTTTTCGGGTCAGTCGATTGAAAATACTGATGAGGTAGGTGCTAAAGCATTTATTCAAACAATTATTTCGGCTTTAGAAGTACAACTAATTACAGCGAAGGAAGAAGGATTATTATCTGATGATGAGTATTTAAATAAACTAATTTCAGATCAGATCTTTCCTTATATTGATATTCCTAATATATCGAAAAAAATAATAGGCTCATATTGGCAGGAAGTTCAGAAAAGTGATCAAGAGCTCGCGATGCAACAAGCAATTAAGGCCTCTTTACAGCGTACTTATCGTGTCGCGTTGGCGTCCTATAATGGTGAAAAGATAGCGGTTGGTCAAAGTAAAGATAATGCTAAATATAGTCTGGTCAGAGTTTCTATTGCGACAACTACAAGTAAACACCGATTAGACTTTGCATTGAAACAGTTGGTTGATTCCAGTTGGTTGATATTTGATGTATCTGTTGACGGCATTGTTTTTTCAAAAACGATGAGAAGCTCACTCAAGCCAATGTTTGAGAATAATACTGTGAAAGAAGTGATTTATAATTTGACAGGCAAATAAATTGGCTTATTTCTCTGCGCCATAAGGCTTAAAAGAAGACATCAAAACGGGTAGTAAAGTTAGATTTGCCAGTAGGGCAATCAGCATTGCCAGAGCGGTGAAAATACCAAAATAGATGGTCGGTGTAAATTTAGAAAACATCATTACAGCAAAACCAAGGGATATGGTAATAGAGGTATAATACATGGCTTTACCGATACTGTTATGTGCTGAAAAAATAGCTGTTTTATAGTTACGGTCTTGTATCCATTCCCGCCTAAATCTATGGACGTAATGAATCGTATCATCCACTGCGATACCTACTGATATGGCAGCAATTGTTATTGTCATCAGATCAAGTGCAATGTTAAAAATACCTAACAATCCTAATACGCATATTGCTGAGATAATATTGGGAATTAAGGCAATTATTGCGACTTTAACATTTCTGAAAATAACGACAAAGGTTAAGCCAATTGCAAAAAATACCGCACCTAAAGTTAATATTTGTGAGCGGAATAAACTTTGCAATAAATTGTTATAAAGTACCACCATCCCGGTAATATGTATTTGTTCTGGAGCTAGATTAAATTCTTGTCTCAGTTTATTTTGGATCTGATCGATTAACCCTTGCCTGTCTAAGCCTTTGCTGGATTCATATACTCTACTGGTAAAACGAATTTGATCACCGGGTTCAGAAAGATAAGGTGAAATTAATTGTGTTTTTAGCGCTTCAGATAAGTTGTTATAAAAGATAGATAAGAAGAAATTATCGATGACCTTTTGATTATTTAAGATCTCAAGTGATTCGATCGTTGTGTTTAGAGACAATACTTTACCCGTGTCTGGTAACTCGTCTAAATAATGATGGATTTTTTTTATGGTAGCCAGACGCTCACTATTGAACCAGTAGCTTTTCTCTGTAAATGGTTTGGTATAATTGATTGAATCAGATGAAAAAACGTCAGACTCAAAGGGGTCATCTGCAAACGGGTCTTCACCAAATGGATCGTCAGAAATAGTCGTGGATTCAACTTCTTCATTTTGAATTGTTTTTTGTGCTGATATATCCAGTAATGGCGCATCAATTAAAATATCCAGCGGAGTTGTACCACCAAGTTCATTGTCAATGGTGACCATCCCTTGAAAAATTTCAGTATCAGGGGAAAAGTAATCAATAAAGCGGTTATCTACGGAGAGTTTTGATATACCAAACATGCCCATTATGCTTGCAATAATGACAACTGAAACTACCTTTTTCTTATGGTAAACGCTGATTTTAGCAAATTGTTGTGTGATTTGGTTTGTCATGTCCGTACTCTTTATCCTTGTTTGCCGTGCCAAAAGGGACAGCAAAGCAGGGAATAAGGTAAAGGTGATGACAAGGTTTATTAATAGTGCGATGACCATGATCCAGCCAAAATCTATGACAGGCCTTATATTACTGACTACTAAGGAACCAAAAGCAATCATAGTCGTTAGTATTGTAAAAAAAGATGGGGCAAATTTTTCCTGAAGCATTCTGTTTACGAGCTCTTGCTGTGACAAATTTTGATGCAGACTTGCCAGTTCTTGATAATGCACGATTAAATGGATCATGAGTGATAAACCAAAAATCAACAATAGAGCAATAAAATTGGAAGACACAGCAGAGATAGGCCAAGCCAAAAGGCCAATAATACCAAGTGTACATGCAGTAGAAGCGGCAACACAAAATACAGGTAATAGTACCCATTGAATTCCCCGAAAGGCTAACCACATTAATAACGCCATGACAATTAACACTAAAACACCAAAAACGCTAATATCGTGTTCAATGAAATTCAGCATGTCGACGACAATCATAGGGATTCCACCCATATGAATTTCTGCGTAAGGCACATAAGATTGTAGGGCTGTACGAATCTCTGTAATCGTATCCTCTAGTCTTTGATTTACGACTGCTTGATAGTTTCGATATTCTGACTCAGCAAGTGCTAAGGACTGGTTTTCATGATTCTTTATATTTGATGTTGCACGCAATTTGCTACGTTCTTCGAGTAAATTTGCAAGCTTTTTATCTTGTTTAAAGTTGACTTGTATTGCTGTGGTTAAACGGTCAGTGCTGAGTAAACGGTTACCATATAGAGGGCTGCTACTTAGTTCCTTAATAGCCAAGTTACGTTGTGTATTAGGGTGCCGTAAGTATTGTGCGTCTCCTGCAAGTTTGGAAAGTGATAATGGTGGGCTGAATAATAATGGAACATTTAAAATAGAAATAACACTTTCGACTTGATCAAACTTGTGAAGCTGAGCTCTCAAATTATCAAGTCTAGTTAGCTCTTCATCAGAAAAAAGGTTTTCTTGTGGTTTGTATGTGATTACAAGGTACTCATCTGAACCGTAGCGAGTATTAGCAAATCTGTAGAACTCAAGGTCCTTGTCATTCTCTAATACTAGCGAGTCGGCAGAGACTTCTAAGTGTACATTGCCAATGAAAACAGATATGCCAGCAACGATACTCAGCACAATGAAAATACATATTTTAGTTTGCTTAAAAATAAGTTTGTTATAAGTAAGAATTAACATTTGAAACATTATTGATACTATCTTTTGATTATTTTATTGCGGTTTTGATAGAAAACAGCGAAGTAGAATTATTATAATAGCCGAAAATAAATTTACTATAACTATCGGAGTATTCCGCTTGTTTATTAAGGAAATATAGCATGTCTAATGAGCAAAAAAATGCCGAAAAACAAATTAGTCATTGGTTAGAAACCGCTGTCATTGGTCTGAACCTGTGCCCGTTTGCAAAAAAACCTTTTAATGAAAAGCGTATTAGAATCAGAGTCGATTTATGTGACCAAGAAGAACAGGCTTTTGAAAGCATTGTTCATGAGCTTATATTGCTTGATGAAACTGATGTTAAAGCGTTAGAGACGACAGTACTTGTTTTTCCAGCACTCTTTCATGTATTCGGAGATTATAATGACTTTCTTTTTGCTGCGAATGAACTGATTTCATTAAGAGGGTGGGAGGGCGTTTATCAGATTGCAAGTTTTCACCCAGAGTATCAGTTTGCGGGTACGGAAAAATCTGATGCAGAAAACTTTACGAATAGAGCGCCTTATCCCGTTTTTCATTTGATTCGTGAAGCAAGCCTGAGTGCGGCAATTGCCAGTTACCCCGATGTAGACAAGATTCCAGAAAGAAATATCGATTTAATGAATAGTTTTAGTGATTCTGACCTGAAACAATATTTTTCTTGGTGCTTTAATAAGTAAAACTTGAATGAGAGCAAGGGGCTTAGCTAGTCTCCTTTTCTTGTATAACCCTATTTCTGCCTTGTTTCTTTGCGTTATAAAGGAGCCTGTCTGCGCGTTTCCAAACTGTTTCGATTGTATCATGCGGCGTTAATAGCGCTGCTCCAATCGAGATGGTTGTACCAACTTCGGTGTCGTTGGTATGTTTAATTTTTATTTTTTCAAAGTCTCTAAGTAATCTTTCAGCGTAGAGTCGTGCCTGTGGTAGTGAGCAGTTAATTAAAAAAACAGCGAATTCCTCACCTCCTACTCTTCCTGCTACGCCTCGTCGGTAGGAAGACTTTTGTTCTGGGTCTATGAGCTTAGCGGCAAGGTCTTCTCTTCTAACTTTAATAGCCAGCATATTTCCAAACTCTGTTAACAATTTATCACCAGAAATGTGGCCATATTGATCATTAAAATTCTTAAAATGGTCGATATCAATACTAAGCCAAACGCATCTGGTTCGGTCTGAGCATATTAAATTGTCAACTTGTTGAATGAAGCCTCTGCGATTAAAAATTCCTGTCAAATAATCAGTTTCACTTAAAATCTGATATTTCAATTTAGCATCTGAAAGGGATTCAGTTTGTTTTTTTAAGAAGCTATATCTGAACCCAAGTACAAATGAAAGTAATACAACTTCAATTAAACAGCCTAATAACAATAAGCGAAGAATATTTAAATCTGCTGCAATGATTCCCAGCCACATCCACACCCAGATGGTCGCGCTTAGTAGGAAAAGGGACCAGGAAAATAAAAAATAAATAGCAAGAGGGTGATTGTTCCGATAAGCAGAAATACCCGCAAGGAACAGTATTATTGGTGTGATAACGCCCATACTTTCAACAAGGGCGTAGGCACTTGTGTCAGAAACGATACCAATTAATATAATGCTGACAAAAATAATTATTTGTTGTGCGCGAAGAATTAAATCTGTTTTAGGGGTTGAGTTGGCTGTTTCTAAGAGTTCTCGTATAAATGCTGTAGCCCCGAAAATTGCGAGTAACGCTGTAAGGTGTGAAAAAATTGAATCACCACCCCATTCAGGGAATATCAAGCGCGGGTACCCACAAATTACCAATATATATAAGCCAGTACAAAATACATAAAACGCATAATATAAATACATTTTCTCACCGGCACTAATACCGATTGCCAGATTATAAATCATAGCAAGTAATAAGAACCCTAAAATAAAACCATTAAATAAATGATCTTTTAGTAAAGAGTTTAATTGTAATTCTTCAGATTTAACTTGAATGTTGAAATGAAAGACTTGAGAAGTCTGCAATTTCAAATAAGCGATTTTGTGGTCGCGAGGGTTATCAATGATGAAGGTTAAAAACGTTGCCGGGAGTATATCGTTATCATTATTCTGCCTGCCGACAGGCATATTCCAGCGCCAATGGTCATTTTCTAAAATGGCGAGCTGGCCATCCAGACCAACATTAGGAACTAATTCTAACCAAACACGATTGGAGTCAATGCGTCGAGGGATTTTTATTTTGATCCACATAGTGGATCCTTGGGCTGCTTTCCAATAATCTTGATCTAAAAAATAAGTTTGAGTGACTCCTTTTTTCAGGTGGGTCCAGTTTTTATCAGGCGTATCAATAATATCTTTTAATGACATCTCATTAGTTTCGATTATTTGCCAGAACTCAAATGCAAGACTAGAGTGCGAGTTTGCATGGCATATCGTTGGTAGTGTCAACGTTATGCATAGAGCAAGCAGAATTGATGTTTGTCGAATCATATAAATGAATGTATTAATCGAAATAGATGTTTAGATTACGTTAAACAACGCCATAAGCAAGCATAGCGTCAGCAACTTTTATAAAACCAGCAATATTAGCGCCTTTTATGTAATTAACATAATGTTTACTTTCTCGTCCGTAGTTTTCACATTGGGAATGAATCTTTTCCATTATGTCAAAAAGAAGTTTTTGTAGTTCTGCTTCTTTCCATGAAATTCTTGCACTATTTTGGCTCATCTCCAAACCAGAAATGGCAACGCCACCTGCATTAGCTGCTTTACTTGGTGCGAATAAAATTTTTGCTTCTTGAAAGCGTTGTATCCCCTTAAGTGTGGTCGGCATATTTGCACCTTCTGCAACCGCAATACAACCATTTGTTAGAAGGGTATGGGCATCACTTTGGTCAATCTCATTTTGCGTTGCACAGGGGAGTGCAATATCGCAAGGTACAGACCATGGATTTTGGTTTGCATAAAACTTTGCTTGGGGGAATTCGTCTAGATATTCGCTGATTCTAGCTCGTTTAATGTTTTTTAGCGTTTTTATATGGCCCAGTTTGTATTCTGAAATTCCGTCAGCATCGTAAATAAAACCTGAGGAATCTGATAGGGTGACAACTTTTCCCCCAAGCTGGTTTACTTTCTCTGCAGCATAAATAGCAACATTTCCAGAGCCTGATATACAAACAGTTTTACCTTCCATGCTTAAACCTTTCGATTGGAGCATGTGGTTTGCTAAATAAACCGTGCCATAACCTGTAGCTTCAGTGCGTATTAAGCTCCCACCGAATTCCATTCCTTTGCCTGTCAGTATGCCTGTGAACTCTTTACTCAGCCTTTTGTGTTGACCATATAAAAAACCAATTTCTCTAGCGCCAACACCTATGTCCCCAGCAGGGATGTCCATGTTAGGACCTATGTAATGTCTAAGCTCAGACATAAACGCTTGGCAAAAACGCATGACTTCTCTGTCTGACTTTCCTTTAGGGTTAAAATTTGCCCCACCTTTTGCGCTTCCCATTGGAAGCCCTGTTAAACTGTTTTTAAAGGTTTGCTCAAATGCTAAGAATTTTAAAATACTTTGGTTCACAGATGGGTGAAAACGCAACCCGCCTTTGTATGGGCCAATTGCATTATTGTTTTGAACTCTCCAGCCTCGATTGACACGAATATTTCCGCCATCATCTTCCCATGAAACTCGAAAGCTAATAATGCGGTCTGGCTCACTCATTCGCTCTAAAATTTGTGCATCCCTATAGATAGATTTGTCTTGAATATAAGGAAATATGTCACTGAATACTTCATGAACTGCTTGGTGGAATTCTGTTTCGCCTTGATTTCTGCGAACCAAACCTTGCATAAATTGATCTCGATTTTGTTTCCAAGCCATGTTGAATGTCCGTTATGTTTGTTAGTAGTCGACATTTATAAAATATGTCTTTAAATTAATTTTATCATTTCAAATATTTTTTCTAAAATTATTAATAATTTGACGGGATGCGAATCTACTGCTACCACTAAATGATGCAGTAAATAATTTGTTGATAAATATAAAAATATATAGGAATTAACAACCCTAGTGAATACGGTGTGAAAAATACTATGGATAAAAATGAATATTTAATTGCTCGAATAGGACATTTGAATTTAGGGGTGTATTGTCGTGATGTACAAAACGTATATACCGAGAAAGTAAAGTTGGTAAAGTTGTTTTACCAAGGAGATATTTTTCGAGGTGTCGCTTCCATTGGCGGTGAAATAATGCAGGTGATTGACCTTCGTCGTCGTATTGGGTTAGAAAGTGAGCCTCAATCAGAATTACTAACATTGATAAGTTTTAAAACTGATGTCTCTAAAACGATTGCTGTAGTTGTTGATGAAATTATAGGTATGCAACGTGTCTCTAATGAGTGCATTCAAAAAAATGATCATTTAATGATTGAGAGCATTGGTAACATTGATTTGCTATTCCCGATGGTTGCAGTACTTGGTGACAATGAATTAATACACTTATTAGATTCGACATACCTTGATAAAACTGAACCTATTGCCGAAGATTCAGGTGAGCTAGAGTTTTTCTAGCGAAGCCTGTTATGTAATATTGCGCATTAATATATTGAAAGTGGCGAATACTAATCAGCCTGCTATGTTTAATTAAACATCATTACAACGAAAGAAGTTTAATAATAATATGCTCCAGAACGATCTTATTGATATTTTATTGGTCTCATCTGATTTTGTTTTTTTAAGTACTGACAATGCTGGGAAAATATTAACTGTAACACCCGCTATTCGAGAGGTTTTTAATCTTCAGGAAGGGGAGGTTGAAGGTCAAAACTTTAACCAGCTTATCCCTGCCCTTAGTCTATACCCACAAGCTGAGTTTGAAGTAGTTCAGGCTCGTGGTGGGTTAGAGATGATGGTTGAAGATGAAGCTTGTGATGAAGGTATAGACTATATGGAGTTTCTAGCCTCACATACTCAATCAAATGGTCGATTTGAGTTAGAGACTGAAATACTGCAAGGACCAAACTGGGTTTCTTTGGTAGTTAATAAAGTATTGAGTGATGGCGATATCATTTATACCGTCATGATTCGTGATATTACTCAGCGTAAAAAAGATGAGCACGAAATTCTTGATTTAAACCAAAATCTTGAAGCGCGTGTTGAATCAAGAACGTCTCAAATTAAAGGCGTTGTCATGTCATGTAGCGCTGAGCTTGAGCAGGTAAATACGACTTATCAAAAAATGAAAGAGAAACAAATGGACTTGATGGAGTCGATCGAGGCCAGTGTTCTGTCTGATACCGACAACCTTAATGAGTCACAAATTTCTCAAATACAGAGTGCAATCAGTCGTGAATTAGTGAAATCGATGAATCTGTATTCTGAAGATCAAATTACCGATCAACAATTCATGCTTACAATGATGTCATTAAATGAATTGTTCGGCGGTGAATCTTGTGAAGATAAAAACCTTAAACCTGGGCAGTTAAGCGGCACGAGTCAGGATGAAGTGGATGACTTGCTTGGCTCTCTAGGGCTTTAGTCAAACGTCTATAGCGCGCTAACTGCTTGCAATTGCACCTTTCCCAACGCCTTCATATGCCTTTACTTTATAATGGTTATTCGGGTTCTTTTCAGTGCATGCCTTTGCTATATGATCGGCAATCAATTCAACAGTCGAGTCTGTATCAAGTACATAAACGCGTTTTTTCGGTAAAGTCACGCTAAAATCACCTTGCCGGGCCTTATAAGAGAATGTGATGTGGGTTTTATTGTCTATTTCAATTTCATCGCTTATATCTTCTCGAGTTCCGATATAAATATTTCTGAAGCAGGCTGCCCAATAATCTTCTAAAGATTGGTTTCGTTGGTGATTTTCATAAATTTCTATTTTGGACCTGTGTCCATGAACAATGCGCTGGCAATTACCATTATGCTTTTTAAGCCCATGGCTGTAATGATAATAAGCTCCGTCAATATTCTCCTGTGATAGCTTTATTAAAACTCCCGTCACGTTTTTAGGTAAAGCTTTTAATATTACTTCTTGTAAATAATTAGCGATTGCTTTGGGGTTAACTGTTTTGATATCTAACACTAACACTGCATCGTTAGGAGATACATGACGATAGTGCCCCATTACATTTTGCCAGCTTAGTTCACAGGACTTGTCATTTTTTTGGATTTCCAGGTTTTTAGCATGTTTTGTAATAACAAAACGATGATCTAACTCGTTATCAATAATTGATTTGATTTTCTTCTTAACGAGACCGAAATCAAAGACCATGCCTTGATTATTTAATTCGCCATTTAGTTCTATATCAACATTCCAACTCTCACCTAAAATGCCTCTTTGGCTATCAAAGTATGAAAAGTCGATGACGGTTAAATTGTTAACAAAAAGCTGGTTCATTAAATCATCCTGAGAGCATGCTATAAAAGCGAGTTGCGTATTCTACCAAAGACTTGTGTTCAGTAATTAATTAATTCTCACTTAGTGAGAATTAATAACATGACAAAGCTTTATCTTTTTGTAAATAAATGCGTACTTTCCTTGTTATATCAGGGTTTTGGGTTAGCCTTAAATTTACTACTTTCCATCATTTATTTAATGTTGAACCTTGTTATTCATGAGTGAAAATCCAAAAAATCATACCGCTAGTGTTCTGTTTAAAGAGATTTGCAAGCTTAGCTCTCAAACCATGAGTGAGGCTGTTCGGCGTGCATCCAATCTCGCTGCAGTTGACTTGTATACCGTACTGGAGAAAAGTGAAGACTGGCTTCAGGCTGATTTTTCCTTGGCGATTAATTTGCTCGAAACGAATCAGGAATGGCTTTCTGTACAGGTTTCAACAGGGGTCACAAACCGTTTAAATGAAAATATCACTCAAAAGAATCTTGACGTTAACACAGATGATAATGGCGAAGGAAAAAGCTTTAAACTGGATAGTTTGAGCCTCGTTTCAAAAGATGACTATGAAGATTGGCTCGTCGCTAATATGGGGGTTAAGTTTCTTGAATCTGAACTTTCAGCTGAACTATTGATTGTCACACAAATTTTAACTTGCTTAACCGGCAATTTTTTTGATTCAAAAACGTGCCCGATTAGTCCTGAAAGTATTTTTAAGGAATTGAAACAGTCAATTGATGAACTTGAGATTCCACAAGTTCCACAGACTGCGCTGTATAAAACTATTTCACGAAGTTTGCTGGCCGACTTAAAGGTATTATATGAATCACTTGAGCGAGAAGCTCAGAAAGCAGGGTTGGTTTATAAGCAAGAAGCCCAAGCGCTGCCACCGAAAAATAAATCGAATAGTAAGGTTACTAGAGCTGATCAGGTTCAAAATCAACAAACCTCCGCTGAAGTAACGCCTCAAGTTCAAAATATGGATGAACCAGATAGCTTTGATTATGGGCATGAGCTTGGCATGAGTGCTAATCAAATGCATGCGAATAGTGCTGTTCAGCTTTCAACGCTAAATTCGCTTTCTCGTCTAAATGCGACAGTATCTTCAGGAGGCTATCTAGCAAAGAGCTCGAATGATCCTGAAAACCAGACTCTGACTGAAAATGTGGTGCCTTTTCAATCATCTCAGTTAGTGACAACGATTTCTGAATTACAAAAAACCTATGGAGACACTTCAGTCTCTCATGAAAAACAGAGTTTACGTCACTGGATTGAGTCGAGTTTAAATGAAGCTAAAATAGGTAAAGACTCGATTGGTTCACAAGAGTCAGAGATGATTGATGTCACTGATCGATTTTTTGACGCAGTTGTCGAACAAATTGGTGTCAGTGGGCTTCTGAAAAAGTGGCTGGAAAAACTTAAGCTTACGATTCTTAAAGTTGTTCTTAGTGATAATAGTTTCTTTTCTGATGTTAAGCATCCTGCACGTCAAATGCTAAACAAATTAGCAAAGCTTGCCGCGAATGATCGCTCTGGAAACAAACGATTAGAAAAAGTTTTGGATAAATGTATTGATCGTTTAATCAAAAATTTTGATGAAGATGAAGGGGCGATTGATCAAATTGTGAACGAGTTAGATGAGCTGCTTGAAAGGCAATCTCTCGCTTATAAACGCAACTCTGAACGTATTGCCAGAACTTATGAAGGCAAGCAAAAAATAGCTGAGGCAAGACATAAAATAGTAAAAGACTTAAATGAATTACTCGCAAATCAGACAGTCCCTGTAGTTCTTTTAGAGCTGTTAGATAAAGGTGGCTGGCGTGAACATTTAACGCTCACAATCATTCGTGATGGCTATGACAGTGATGCGTATAAAGAGGTTTTTAACGTAGTCGAACAATTAATGGACTGGTTAGGTGATAATTCTGAGAGTGTTGATCAGTGGGCTTTAGAGTTAGAAATGGAGTTAGAGGCACCTTCTTTGATGGAGATGGTGACTAAAGAGCTTGAAATTGTAGGCCCTACAGGCTTTAAGGCAATTCTGAACAGGTTAGAAGATTGTTTGTTTAATGATGTCGATCCATTGCTGGTTAAAGTCGAAAGTTATGAGTGGCCGTTTGAAAAGGCAGAGAAGGATCTTGAGGATCTACAGCCTTCAGGTTCTGAGGAATCTCTGAGTGGTTACTGGCATAAACGAATTGTTTCTATGAAAATAGGCGATTGGGTTGAATTAAAAAGAGATGATGATAAAACCCGCTGTTTACGTTTAGCTTGGTCAGGTAGTGAATCTTTTAGGTTTGTTTTTGTTGATAGCCAGGGAATGAAAGACGAAGATGTTAGCTTGGCTGAATTAATCTCTTTATTCAAAGAGAACAAAGCAAGCTTTGTTGAGCATGATGAAGTGCCTCTTGTGGATCAAGGCCTTCACCAAATGGTGCAATCTGTTTATGAAGAGCTTTCGAGTCAGTCAAATTGTGACTTGTTAACCGGTTTGTTAAATAGACAAGCGTTTGAGCGTGCATTAGAGCAAAGTATTGCGGGGGCGGTGACGAATAAAACCAAAACGGCGCTTCTATATATAGATCTTGATAAATTTAATATAGCCAATACAAATTATGGTCATCATGCTGGGGATGCCTTATTAAAACATGTGGCCGAAATAGTGCGTAAACATGGTAATGACGGTTCATTTTGTGGGCGTTTAGGTGGGAATGAGTTTGGTATGATTTTGTCAGATTGCTCTCAAGAAACTACCAATTCAATTGCAAAAAATATTTGTCAGGATGTCCAGAGTGAATCATATCAATGGGAAGATCACCTAATTACGAGCACCGTGAGTATTGGTGTTGTTGCTTTTGATATTGAGGTGGATTCATATGACTCTATTATGCGTAAAGCCGGCTTAGCGTGTGAAGGAGCGAAAAATCAAGGTCGAAATCGAGTCGTTCAATATCAAGAGCAGGATAAAGATCAGCAAAAGCGGGATGAAATGCTTCAATGGGCGCAGCGTTTAGATCAGGATTTAGATGAGCTGTTAACATTAAGGTGTCAGGAAATTAGGCCAATTAGCCCAGTAGAAAATGCGTTATCGCACTATGAGATATTATTAGGTGTTCGTTATGAGGGGCAAATTTTACCGCCAGGAATGCTTATTGAGGCCGCTGAGCATTTTGGTAGAATGGCAAAAGTAGATCGCTGGGTTATTCGAAATACACTTGAGTGGATGGAGTCTCACTCTGCTGTTGTGGCTAAATCAGATGGTTTTTCCATTAATTTGTCCGGTAATTCAATGAGCGATGATACATTTCTTGAATTTATTTTAGGCGAATTTGCAGCGAGTTCGGTTCCGCCTGAAATGATTTGTTTTGAAATTACTGAAACTGCAGCCATAACTAATTTGGCCGATGCAACTGAATTTATTCGCGTTCTAAAACAAACTGGATGCAAATTCTCATTGGATGATTTTGGTTCAGGCTTATCCTCTTACGCATATATACAAAAGCTTCCCGTTGATTTTATTAAGATTGATGGCATATTTATTCGTAACTTGGCAACGAATGATCAAGATAAGGCCTTGGTTAAGTCGATTAATGAGCTTGCTCACTTTATGGGGATGAAAACGGTGGCAGAATATGTTGAGAATTACGATATTTTAGATGTTTTAAAAGACATAGGTGTTGATCACTCTCAAGGATTTGGCATTAAAAAGCCGGGTTTACTAGCTGATTTAGACTAGTTAAGTGCTTGAGCATATGCATGGTATACCCGCCTAGAAATTTCTTCATTTACGCCCTCTAGTCGATCTTCCAAAATTTTATGTGCAGCATTAATTTCTTGTTTATTAAACGGGCAGTTGTCAGGTAAGTCTCTATTTAATTTTTTGAACGCAGCGTAATTTACAGGAAATAGTTTGTAATTTTTGTGTATTGACAGATCAATTTTCTCAGCTGCTATTTTGTGATTAAGCTCCTGCTCACCGTTGGAAGAAACAGGCTGACCAAAATGAATATGAATTTTCCCCTTGTATCCTTCTAGGCCTTTTTTAGCTGCGATGAAGTCATCGAACTTATCTTTCATGTAGTTTGAATTTTCGTTTTGAGCAGCTAACTCTATAGATTTATCAATATCACAAGGATCCCACTCATATGAAAAACTCACCGGGACGATATTAAGGTGAGTTAAATAATCATGGGTAGTGTTGTTTTTTGGTTTCGCCAGTCCGAGCATTTTAATTAGAGCAGGATTGGTTTTATCAATGTTATCCTTAGCTCGGCCTTCCTTTTGGGCAATCCAAATATTTTCATGTTTATTAAACCGTAAATACTGGATATATGAAGACTGTATTTTCATAGCTTTCAAAATAGCTCGGGGAGATTTTATTGAGCGAAAAATCTTGAAGCACCTGTTTAATAAAGCAAGGTCATTAGCAGTAGGGTGTTGAAGAAGGTTATCACCAATTGCGCAGTTCGCGGTTGAAAATGAATCTGCACGCAAGGCTTTGTTCAGTAGTAATGGGTCCATCACGATATCGCGATGATTAGATACGAAAATATAACTATTACTTGGATCAAGATCAGATAAACCTGTGACAGTAAACTGTTCATAACGTTGTTCAATCAGAGGAAAAATGCTTGCTTCAACCCAGTCTTGTAAATCAGAGACTTTATCAATCTTAGAAAGTTCTTTTAGTTGGCTTCCAAGTGGTACATTAAATGAAGAAAATAAATGGGTAAAAACGGATAAGAAATACTCATCCTTCAGTAAACGGTGAAGAACAGGTTTAACTTCATTATTTTGATAGCACTGTATTTCTTTAAAATTTTCTTGCCACTCACATGAGGACTTGTTTAATAGTGTCATTTTGGTTTCTATATTAATTACTTGTGCATATGCTTTGATGCGTTTTATTCGAGTATAGTTAAAAAGTATAGATATCTCACGTTCAAACAACTTACTTGTTGAATTTATGACGGAAAATGAAAGTGAATGACTTATTAATTATACAATTTGCTAAATGGCCAGTACTTGGAAATGTAAAAACACGCCTTGCGCGTTCAATAGGTGATGAACAAGCCCTTCAAGTTCATATAACGTTGATGAATGAAGTGCTCGATAAGCTTATCTTGTCAAATTTTGGGGGAGTAGAGTTGTGGCTTAACGAAATTCCAACCGAGAAAGCGGGGATGCACGCTGTACTCAAAAAAACCAAAGTTAATAATATCGCCTGCAAGCTACAGCGCGGGGATAATTTGGGTGACAAAATGGCTGATGCTATATCTGGTTCATTATTGCACTTTAGAAAAGTGATTATCGTGGGGAGCGATTGTCCAAATATTTCAAAATCAATACTCAATGAAGCAAGTCTTGCCTTAGATAATAGCGATTTAGTTATTGGTCCTGCCGAAGATGGTGGTTATGTATTGATTGGTGCGGCTAAGTTTAATGCAAACATATTTACCGGTGTTATTTGGGGGCAGGGAGAAGTGTTAAGTAAAACAACACAAAACGCCCAAAATCTGGGGTATTCATTTAAATTATTAGCGGAATCGTGGGATGTTGATGAGCTTGCGGATTATGAACGGTGGAAATCCTCATAAATCTTGACGATCTTTATTACTGTGCTTAGCTTAAAAGAGTGACATATGGAAGTGGTATGAAAATTGAATGTCACACAATAGACGCTAAAAGCGACAAAAAAATGACTAGTTGCCTTATTTTGGCAGGAAGGAAAAAAGATGAGTGAGATTTTATATTCTCAGAAGCATATTGATTTTCAAAAACAAGTGCATAAAGAGTGCCCAGCTTATGGTAGTGCATCGTTAATTTTTGCACCGATGGTTTCGGAGTTATGTAATGCCAATTCTATTAACACATTGTTGGATTATGGCTCTGGATTAGGGGAGGTGCCTCAAAATCTGGAGCTGGATCATGATATGGATGTTCAGCTTTATGACCCTGCCGTTGAAAAGTTTGTTGATGCACCTAAAGCGGCCGAAATGGTCATCTGTCTTGACGTATTGGATGCAGTCGAAAAAGACTGTATTGATGGCGTCTTGGATGACATCAAGAGATTAACAACAAAAATGGCCTTTATATCCATTAATACTGTGCAGCCAGAATCGACGAGTGCAAATGATGATGCAAAAGCAGGTCGTGATTTCCAACCACTTGAGTGGTGGTTACCCAAGTTAATGGAACGTTTTGAATTACATTATTTATCGCGTGTAACGACAGGTTTTGTTGCTGTAGTTAAAGCTTTTAAAGAACCTTCAGTACAGTAAGTCTGTTGGAGAAGAATTATGTTTAATGATGCCTCAATATTAATCACGGGTGGAACGGGGTCTTTTGGTAAAAAATATATCGAGACCCTTTTAAAAAAGTACAAGCCAAAACGGCTTATTATCTATTCACGTGATGAGTTAAAGCAGTATGAGATGCAGCAAAAGTATAATGCCTCATGCATGCGTTATTTTATCGGTGATGTGCGTGATGCAGAGCGTTTAACGCAAGCCATGAATGGGGTTGATTACGTCATTCATGCAGCGGCTTTAAAACAAGTTCCTGCTGCAGAATACAATCCCATGGAGTGCATTAAGACAAATATTCATGGCGCTGAGAACGTTATTAAAGCAAGTTTGGCTGCCAACGTGAAAAAGATTATTGCGCTCTCAACTGACAAAGCTGCCAACCCGGTTAATCTTTACGGTGCTACAAAACTAGCTTCTGACAAATTATTTGTTGCTGCGAATAATGTATCTGGCAGGCATGAAACTCGTTTTTCTGTCGTTCGTTATGGGAATGTCGTAGGCTCACGTGGTTCAGTGGTGCCTTTTTTCAAGCAGCGTGTAGCTGATGGGGCCGATTCCTTACCTATTACTGATAAGGATATGACGCGTTTCTGGATTACGCTTCAGCAAGGTGTGGATTTTGTATTAACCAATTTCGAACGCATGCAAGGCGGCGAAATTTTTGTACCCAAAATCCCTTCTGTTTTGATCACTGACGTTGCTAAAGCGATTGCTCCAGACTTACCGCATGAGCATGTTGGTATTCGTCCTGGCGAGAAACTACATGAAACGATGTGTCCTCGTGATGATAGTCATATCACTTTAGAATTTGATGATCATTTTGTGATTAAGCCTACAATTCACTTTTTCAGCTCGAATGTTGATTTTAGTAAGAATATGATTGGCGAAACAGGTAAACCAGTTGCGCAAGGCTTTAGATATAACTCTGGTAATAACCCTCATTTTTTGAATGTAGATGAAATAAACGCTATGAATTCGGATGCGGATGTATGATTCCTTATGGGTGTCAGTCGATTGACCAGGAGGATATTCAAGCCGTTGTTTCAGTGCTTGAATCAAATTACTTAACGCAAGGCCCTTTGGTTACCAAGTTCGAAGATCGGCTGAAAGAGTATTGTGGTGTTGATTATGCGGTTGCTGTAAATAGCGCTACTTCGGCTTTGCACATAGCTTGTCTCGCATTAGGGGTTGGTAAGGGTGATTTAGTTTGGACTTCACCTATAACCTTTGTCGCATCAGCTAACTGTGCTTTATATTGTGGTGCTAGTGTAGATTTTATTGATATCGAGCTGTCCACAGGCAATATTTCTATCGCGGCTCTAGAAAAAAAACTGGCGCATGCACAAGCCAATAATTGTTTACCAAAAGTCATAATCCCCGTTCACTTTGCTGGCCAACCTTGCGACATGCAAGCTATCCATCAACTGAGTAAACAATACGGGTTTAGTATTATTGAAGACGCTGCACATGCGATTGGCTCCTCTTACCAAGCCTATAAAACTGGCTGTGGTAAATATTCTGATATCACTGTGTTTAGTTTTCATCCTGTTAAGATTATTACCTCGGCAGAAGGCGGTATGGCCTTAACCAACCAAAAAGAGTTAGCCGATAAAATGCGCCTGTTCTCTTCTCATGGTGTAACACGTAACCCTGATATATTGACTGGGGAAATTAATGGGTCATGGGCTTATGAGCAGCACGTATTGGGTTTTAACTACCGTATTTCGGATATTCATGCTGCTTTAGGTCTAAGTCAGGTAGATAAACTGGATGAGTTTGTAGCGAAGAGAAATAGATTAAGTCAGCAATATGACAAAGCTTTTAAAGCGCTTCCTTGTACTCCATTAATAACAAAACCGGGTAGTCTGAATAGCTATCATTTATATGTGATTTTATTAGACGAATCTTATGATAGAGAAAGTGTATTTGATGAATTAAGAAAAAATGATCTGGGTGTGAATGTACATTATATCCCTGTATATAAGCAGCCCTATTATCAATCTCTGGGTTTTGATAATCACTACTGTGATGAGGCTGAATCGTTTTATAAGCGAATCATCACCTTACCCTTATTTCCTGGTTTAACTGAAAAAGACCAAAAGAGGGTGGTTGAAATTGTAAAAGAGGTTTTAGGGTCTTTAAGATCCTGACTATAAAGCTTTTGTGATCTTAGCCGATATAAATTAGTAACGTAATCTTTAAGTTAAAAGTATAAAAAGTAGGTGCTGTTATGAGAGTTCTTTTTTTTCACCCCGAGAAATATTTGAATTATGGGATTCCAGCCGGTATTTCTATCCTTAGCGCCATTATTAAAAAACATGGTCACACGGTAGAGCTCTTTGACACCACTTTCCTGAAAGTAGCAGATGATCAGCATGTACTCACTGAAGATGATGCCTCGTCCAATACAACTGCGGGCGACCAATCTCTTCCAGAAATAGATTTTGCAGATGAATCACTCTTAGGTAAGCAAATTAAAGGCTTGTTTAAAGAAACGGCTTACTCCATGAATGACTTGGTCAAAGATGATCCCTATGTAAAAGTGGTGAATGTCTTACAGTCAAAAATTGACAGCTTCAAACCTGATATTATTGCAATATCTACGATGACAACCACCTTTGATTATGCGGTTGAATTACTTTCCCAAGTGAACTATCAAGCTAAAGTGATTGTAGGAGGCGTTCATCCAACGATTGCAACGGATGACTGTCTTGATCAAGGTGTCATAGACATTGCTTGCGTTGGGGAGGCTGATGAGAGCTTTCCAGAATTGCTCAACCTGATGGATCAAGGTTTAGATTATACGCAAGTAAAAGGAATGCATTTTAAAGTAGCTGGAAAACCTTACATACATAATGAAGTAGCCCCAAGAGTCGACTTAAATACTCTACCAACTCCAGACTGGGGATTGTTCGATTCACGGCACCTCTTTAGGCCTTTTGACGGTGAAATATATCAAGGCTCCTTTTATGCTCAAGCGAGAGGCTGTCCAATGCAATGTACTTATTGTGTTGATCCAACTATCGCTGAAGTGACTGGAGGACGAAGTAATTATTTCAGGTATCAAAAGCCAGAAGTGACTTATAAGCAATTAAGCGAGTTGAAAGAAAAATTCAATGCGACTTGGTTTAAGTTTGTTGATGATACTTTCCTAATGCCGCCTATAGAGCATTTAGAAGAACTGAGGGATTTAATTAAACCGCTCGATTTGAAATTTGGTTGTTCTGTTATGCCAAATACTATCAAAGAGAACAAGGTAAAGTTAGCTGTAGAAATGGGCTGTGTTGCCATGAGTGTCGGGATTGAAAGCGGTAACGCAGGTATTCGAAAGAGCATCATGCGTCGATACAAGAATGAAGATGTCGTATCAAGGCTAAGAATGGTTCAGGACTATGGCGTTAGAGTTTCAACCTTTAACATTATTGGTTTTCCGGGTGAAACACGTGAAAATGCATTTGAAACAATTGAGTTAAATCGCCAAATTGGATCTGGGGCTGCAAATGTTTACGTCTTGTATCCTTATCCGGGAACACCGATTGCCATTGATCATAATATTCCTTTGAGAGATGAAAATGGGAAAATTGCGAGTGTTGATATGGGGCCGAAGTTAGGGTTTTCTGAAATGAGTGAGAATGAACTTCTGGGTATTCGTTCTACATTCAATGCTTATATGATGTTGCCTAAAAGTCTGTATCCAATTATAAAAATTGCAGAAGAACAGTCGGATAGAGGGTCGCGGGTATTACAACTTATGAATCACTTAACAGTCGCCTCATTGTCGGAGACTGTTCTGCCTATGGCGGTGATAGGCGATATTGTTAATGTACATTTCAGAACCGTATCGGGCTATAACAGAGGTATTCAAGTGCCTAAATTGTTCACATTAATTCTCAACCTATCTCTGTCAGAGATAGAATTTAATCAGGTGGTTGAAGCACTAGTGAATACTTATGATCCAAATAGTACTTGGCAAGAAGAAGTGCTGGAGCCTGAATCTAAACTGATTATTGCTTCTACGTCATAAGTCCAATGGCAAACTTAGCTTTAGGTACAGTGCAGTTTGGTTTGTCTTATGGTGTATCTAATACACAGGGACAAGTTTGCCTGAATGATGTGAAAGAAATTATTCAAGTGTCAAAAATGAATAATATTGATACCTTCGATACTGCATCTTTATATGGTGAAAGTGAAAAAGTTTTAGGTGCGGTCTTAGAGCCATTCAATCATAGAGTTGTCACCAAAACCCCCCATATATGTTTAAATTCTGTTGAACATGAAATTTTTAGACAGATAGAAAATTCATGTTTATCTTCGCTTAAGAATATTGGTCAAAGCGCTGTTTATGGTTTATTAATTCATCGCGCTGAAGATCTGCTTTGTGAACAGGGGCCTGTTGTTTGGCGGGCAATGAAATCGTTAAGGAGCAGGGGGCTTGTGCAAAAAATTGGTGTGTCAGTCTATACCCCTGAGTCACTTGATATGATCCTGGATAACTATGATATTGATCTTGTGCAGTTACCTTTAAATCTCTTTGATCAAAGAATGATTCATTCTTGCGTACTCAAAAAAGCTAAAAAACTCGGTGTAGAGATCCATACGAGAAGTGTATATCTTCAAGGTCTGTTGCTCATGCCACAAGAAAAAATACCGGCTTATTTTAATTTACACCAGAACTTGCTAAAACGCTTTCATCAAAAAGCTCAAGATTTAGGTTTTAGTGCGCAGCAGGCGGCACTTGGGTTTGTTATGAATCAGTCTGATGCCGACTATGTGGTCGTTGGGGCTTGTAATGCAAAGCAATGGCAGGAAACGATTACAACAAGTACAACGGTGTTAAATGTTGAGGACTGGTATGATATTGCCAATGAAGACACCCATTTGATTGATCCATCATTATGGAGGATCGCCGCTTGAATAAAGAGGTCAAAGTGTTGGCAATTCTCCAAGCCAGAATGTCTTCTTCACGTTTACCGGGTAAAGTGCTTAAACCGCTTTTGGGTAAACCTATGCTAGAAAGGCAATTAGAACGCCTTCAGCAAGTAAAGAAAATTGACCTGGTTTTAGTTGCTACCAGTGATGGAGACGAAGATTCAGCCATTGAAGAACTTTGTAAAAAGGTGAATGTACCATGTTTTCGCGGAAGTCTTAATGATGTTCTAAATCGTTTTTATCAGGCTGCAAAAACATATCAGCCAGAACATGTAGTACGTTTAACTGGTGATTGTCCTTTGGTATCGCCTAAGATTATTGATAAGGTTATTTCTCAGCACTTATCTTCAGATAAAGTTTACACCAGTAACTGTTATCCTCCATCATTACCTGATGGCTTGGATATGGAAATATTTACTTGGGATGCACTTGAAGTAGCAGAGCAAGAAGTTAAAAGTGATTATGATCGAGAGCATGTGACGACTTATATCCGAAACAATCTCACCAAAGAGAAGCAAGGGTTTTATATCCATCCTACAGACTTATCTGCACATCGTTGGACTGTTGATTACCCTGAAGATTTTAAATTGGTGAGTGAAATTTTTTCAGCGTTATACCCCAAGAATCAGATGTTTGAACTAAATGATATATTGGTTTTTTTAGAAGAAAACCCAGAGTTAAGTTCAATGAATCAGCACAAAATTCGCAATGAAACCTGCCAGTAGAAAATAGACAACTATGAACGACCTTACAGCACGCTATCGCAACTCAAATTATTATTTAGAAAAAGCTTTAGCGCTAATTCCTACAGGGTCACAAACATTTAGCAAAAGTAGATATGCATTGCCAGAAAAAGTATCTCCACTTTTCTTGGATCAAGGTAAAGGAAGTCGTGTAAAAGACATTGATGGGAATGAATATCTGGACTTTATTAGCGGTTTATTAGCAATAAGCTTGGGCTATCAAGACGCTGAAGTAGATGAGGCCGTTAAAGAACAGCTTTCAAAGGGCGTCAGTTTTTCACTTTCAACACTACTCGAGCAAGAATTAGCTGAATTGATGGTGGGTTTGATTCCCTGTGCAGAGCAAGTTCGCTTTGCAAAAAATGGGACCGATGCAACGTCTGCGGCTATCCGATTAGCGAGAGCTTATACCGGCAAGGAGCATGTTGCTACGTGTGGATACCATGGTTGGCAGGATTGGTATATTGGCACCACAAGTCGTGATTTAGGTGTGCCTCAGGCGATTAAAGAATTAACTCATACCTTTACTTATAATGACTTAGCATCACTAGAAATGGTTTTTGAAAACCATCCAAATAAGTTAGCTGCTGTTATTTTGGAACCTATGACTTTTACCTTGCCGAAAACAGGCTTTCTTCAGGGTGTAAAAGATCTATGTAAAAAGTATGGTGCAGTTTTAATTTTTGACGAAATGATTACCGGATTTCGCTTTGACATAGGCGGTGCTCAGAGATTATTTGGTGTGACTCCTGATTTGGCAACCTTTGGAAAAGGTATGGCTAATGGCTTTCCTTTGTCTGCTATTGTGGGTTGCGAGGAAATCATGTCTAAGATGGATGATATTTTCTTTTCAGGAACCTTTGGCGGTGAAGCCTTATCTTTGTCTGCAGCTAAAGCGTGCATCAACAAAATAGTAAAAGAAAATGTTTGTGATAAGAATAGATTGAAGGGGCTTCAGCTAAAAGACGATGTGAACTCGTTAATCCTACAGCTGGGCGTGAGTGATTTATTTGATATTCAGGGTGATCCAGCCTGGACCTTATTGAATGTTAAAGCTCATAAACAGTATTCATCTTTAGAGTTAAAGAGTCTTTTTTTGCAAGAGTGTTATCGTCATGGCATCTTAATCACAGGTACTCATAATTTAAATTACGCACATACATTAGCGGATGTAGAAACTTTACTTAATGTATATAAGCCAGCTATGCAGCTCGTTAAGCAAGTTTGCGAAAAGGGTAATATTGATGAGCATTTCAAAGGTGAGTATTTAAAACCAATTTTTAAAGTGCGAAGTTAGGAGCGGGAATTGGACGTCGTAACGCAAGATGCAGAGAATTTTGAGACCTATAAGTCTTCCTTGCTTGATCAGGATGAATCCTTGTCGCCGTTATATCAAAAAGGTAATTTAGCTTATTATCAAGCCTATTTTCAGCATGATTTTAAAGAAAAATCCTTTATTATTCATTATAAGAAAAAGCCACTTCTACTACTTTTAGTCACTGAATCGATTGATCAGGAATGTAGTTATTTTGGTTTACCGATACAGCTTATTTGGCGAAATGATGCCGCTTCAGATGAAAAAAAAGGAGCCATTAAACTCGCAATTAAACAATTTGAAAAAACGTTGAACACCAAAGAAAATTCAATTAATCATATTGTTTATAAAGATATGTTTAATAGCTTTTCAGAAGACAAGTCTAATCATTCCATTTCAGAGTTTTCACTTTACCTTTTAAAGAAAGGTTTTCCAGCTGTCACTGCTTATTCGCAAACGCTGCATCTTCAGCAATCAGAAGATTTGTTACTAGCTGATGTCAGAAAAAACTATCGAGCTGATATCCGTTGGGGTGAAAAGAATATGCACTTCAAGCTAATCGATTGTGAATCGATTTCAAAAATCGATATTTCAGAGTTTCGAGACTTGCATGTTTCCGTTTCAGGGAAAGAAACACGATGTATGGAAACATGGCAAAAACAACATGAATTTATTGAAAGCAATGAAGGTTTTATTCTATTTGGTTATCTGGATGGCAAACTGGTTGCGGCGAGTCTATTTATTCATAATGAGAATCTCTGTTATTACGGCGTTGGTGCTTATCGGCGCGAGTTATTTGATAAACCAATCTCT
>CAJWBJ010000001.1 GCA_913020495.1 uncultured Oleiphilus sp. | reverse complement strand
AAAAAGCAGTTGCAAAACGATAAGGTAAGCTATTGATATATAAGGGGCGAAAGTGGTATGTTTTTCCCTTGCATAAAATGGGCTAAAATCTTTTTAAATCATGGTCTTACTGGTGAAAACGCATAGGTCTGGGGGACATGTGGTCGTGGGTTCGAATCCCGCCATCCCGACCAATTCTTTCAACGAATAAGCGCATTCTAATATATTCTATAGTGACTAGTGTTGTTACCTGATTGAATTAAGTGGGCGGGTATTCATTACAGTTATCCAAACGGTATCAAAAAAACATTCTTCATTGATATTTACTCTCAGAGTGTAGGGATTTAAGCTTTTAATTTAACCTAAGTTTCTGGCGTACTATTTTTTCAACAAAATAGAGGGTTAGAAAATTTTGGCTTTTGATTAAAGCAGGTGAGGGTAGAGGTAATCACTTAAAGACTACGAGCAATTGCTTCCAGTTCTGCAATGATGGCTTCGGAATTGGTTTTATCAATACTGGTTCTTTCGGCAATCATGGTATCTAAAAGCTGAATTTGGTCGAATAAGCTTGTGGTCGGAAGGGTGGTGGCTTCCGGTAGTGATGTCGAAACGTCAGTCCCGAACATCTTCTTTACAATTCGTCGGTTCTTTTCTTGAATAATTAAGTCGGCGATTAGTGACATTATAATTTACGATATAGATGATATTAAGTACGAAGACTTGTCGTGAGCCTTATATATTAACAGATATCTGGCGTTATATCTTTTAAGGGTTATCATTTGGTTTTCTTTAGGGGTTGTTTCCACTGTTGAGTTGGTGAAAATGTAGTCTATAGGTTTTCTGAGGGCCTTAAATGTGTAGTGAATCAAAATTAGCGCTATTTAACGGTTAATGAAGTGAACTTATTTATAATGCAATAAAAGCACTGCGCTTCTGTGTCTACCTTGTTTCATCTTGTTGTGTGGCATGTGAAAGCATGGGTTTTTCATGATAAATACAGAGCGTACATTTAATGTTAATCAACAATCTTAGTGAATGATAGGACTGGAGCATGAAATTGAAAGGATTTTATATTTTTATCTTGGTTATATTTAACCTCTCTGTGGCGCAAGCAGAAAATTTATCTGTTGAGCAGGCGCAGAAATTTTTACACATATCAGGCCTACAGCAGGGTATAGATATGTTGCCTCAACAATTCGAGCAGCAAATTAATCTTCAGCGCTTATTAACTGAAGATATTGTTGAGCATGAAAAAATTGGCAGTTTGATGAATGAGGCTATTGCAGAAATTGATGGGCAGGGTTTGGCGCTTAATTATTTAACGACGAACTCCAAGGCCGGAGGTTTGAGTCATGCGATTTCATTTCTGGAAACAGATTTAGGCAAAGCCATTGTTGTGGCTGAAAGCCAAGCGAATGAACCTGTATTTCAAGCTGAAATGCAAAAGTATGCGCATGAAATGGCAACCAATAACTCAACTTCAACTGAGCGCTTAGAGCTGGTGCAGAAGCTGATAAGGTCGTTACATGTGGAAGATGTGATGATGAACATGGTTAAAGGTATGATGTTTTCAACTTTAGATATTTTTAAAGCAGTCAAGCCAGAAGCCGCAGACTTTATGGAGGCTGAATTAGAAAAACAATGGCAAAGCATGGAAGGTGTTCTGAAAGCACAGTTCTCAGAGTATCTGTCTCTTAGTACTCACTATATTTATAAAGATATTTCGGATCAGAATTTGTCAGAGTATATTGCTTTTTTAAATTCGAAAAATGGCCAGGTCTATTGGACCTCTTCGATGGATATTTTCAACTTGTACTTGAATGAATTTACAAAGAATTTTGTTAATTTGATCATAAAAAAAGTATAAGTGCGAAATAATCAATCGTTGGTTAGCTAGTAAATCATTAACAGAAAAAGCAGTTTAATATTCCACAACTTTAAGCTGCTTTTTATAAATATGTTTGCGTTATTGCTGTTAAATCGCATCTCTTACAGCATACAAAAATGTACATGCAGCTTCAAATATAAGTCTTTTGTTTGATCGTGGTTATTCCGAGCCCCCCCTTTTTTCTCTCATAATGAATTATCGCAAGATTTCTGCTTACGATTCGCGTTACTATTGATATTTGTACCATGCTCAAATAAAAATATATCAAATAACAATAATTACTAACTAAAATGACCGATAAACTCCTACTTAATATTCTTTATATATTACTTTTCCTTCTGGGCTCGACGGATTGCTACGGCCAAGAATCGGGTTCGGCGACTAACGTTGAGCCTGCAAATAGTGATGTTATTGATTTGCGCCTGAATAGTTGGGGAGGTGGTGATGTACATAGTCTGAAAGGAGGATGGTCATTCGCTTGGAGAGCCTTTACTCATGTTTATGATGATCAACAGATAAATTCATGGGAAAGAGTCTATGTGCCAGGCTCATGGAGTCAGAAATCCAGTGAGATACCTGAAACTCAGAAGCTTCTTTCACCAAAAGGCTACGGCACTTATTACAAAGAAATAAGGGTGCCTGCAGACTTGGAGAAGGTCTATATTTACTTCCCTGACATGGCAAGCGCTTATGAGCTGTGGAGTAACGGTGTTCGACTTGGTGGTAATGGCATTATCGCCACAGATAAAGAGCATGAAAAACCGGCTTATTTACCTAGGGTTTATGAATTTACGCCACAAAATGGAAGAATTAAGCTTTTCATAAAAACATCAAATTACCATTATCAGTGGGGAGGCATATGGTATGCCCCTCAAATCACCGATGATAGTGGCGTACATCTTATTAGAGATATACCTATTCTCAAGGCTGTAGCATATAGCACGATGTTGCTTGGAACGGCCGTCTTTTGTTTGCTGATATTTCTATCTCGACCTAAGGATAAGAAAATTCTATTCTTTAGCTTATTTTGTTTTGCTATCGGTATTCGGCGTTTGAGTATGGATGAGCGTGTACTTTATTTGCTCAATCGATTTGACTGGCAAACGCTACAGGCAACCGAAAACATTACGATGTATCTCATGTTGCCGCTTTTTCTGAGTTATTTTCAATTGATTTTTCCTCAAGCTACCTCTAGGAGGCTTCCCTGGCTTGGTTGGTTAACGGCAATTCCTTTCTGCATTGCCGTGTTAATACTTGATGTGGAAATCTATGCAACGTTAAACCCCTACTTTCAAATACTGCTATTGATATTCGTGCCTTTTATTTTATATAGCTGGTGGCGTGCACTAAAGACCAAGCTTAAGAATGCGAAAGTTTTTGGCTTAAGTCTGTTTGTTTTTCTTTTTGCCGTCATCAATGACATGCTTAATTATAGTTATGTGATTAATACGACAAACCTGACCCATTTGGGGGTTTTGGCTTTTGTGCTATTTCAATTAACCGGGCTTGTTAGGCGGTATTTAAAGAACTTCCGCGAAATAGAAACTTTATCGACGACGCTTCAAGAGCAAAATAAATCGCTCATCAAACTTGATGAATTTAAAGATGACTTTTTGGCCAGTACCTCTCATGAGCTAAGAATGCCGCTTCATGGCATTGCTGGTTTGGCTAAAACCATTAAACAAGAGTCTCCAAGTCTATCTAGTGGTGCTCAAAACAGAATCAATCTCATTGAATCAACGGCAAAACGTTTAGGGAATTTGGTTAACGATATACTCGACATATCGAGCATGAAGCACGATAAACTTAGTATTCAAATAACGCCCACTTATTTGAGTCCGCTTATTGAAAGTACGATTCAAAGTCTGAGTCCGCTCATTAAAAACAAGCCGATCACGCTGGACTATGATATCGATGAAGACGCTAATCAAGTGCTTGCAGATGAACAGCGCCTACAGCAGATTCTCTACAATTTAATAGGTAATGCGATCAAATTTACCGAGCACGGGAGTGTACACATTGAAGCTCACCGTCAAGGTAAGCAAATTCAGATTCAAGTGACTGATAGTGGTATCGGTATTTCACCTGACCAGTTAGATATGGCTTTGAAACCGTTTGAAATGGCCGATAATCAATCCCGTAATGAAATTAGGGGTTCAGGGTTGGGCTTGTCTATTACACGAATGCTTGTTGAGTTACACAAAGGGATTTTAACGCTCAGGTCAATAGAAGGTGAGGGTACAACTGCAGAATTTACACTTCCTATCGCAGAACTCAAACCTAAAAGTGTGTTAAAAGTGAGTGAAGCTGAGCACTATGAGCAGGAAGTTTTAGGGTCTATCAATGTATCAAATGACATGAGTATGAGTGTCCCATTCACATCTGAAGAGGATACTAAGAGTCTGACTAAGAATGCGCTGATTTTGTATGCTGATGATGAAGAAGTGAACCGGGAGCTCGTAGCCAGTCAATTAGTTGCAGCAGGTTATCAAATTGAAGTGTTTCCAGACGGGCGCTCTTTATTGGAACAGCTGCCTCATTCCTCACCAGAACTTATCTTGCTGGACTGGATGATGCCCGGGAAAAATGGTTTGGAGGTTTGTAAAGAAATTCGAAAGCAGCACGATGCCTATAACCTACCCGTTATTATGCTAACCGCGCGACATCAGGTTCATGATATTGTACAGGCGCTTAATGCTGGTGCGAATGATTATCTTACCAAGCCTTACCATGAGCAAGAACTCATTGCGCGCGTTTATAGTCAAGTCAGTGTTAAGCGCTTGCTAAGCGCTTCATTAGAAAATGAGCAGCTTAAAAATGAGGTCCAACACCAGAAAAACCAAAAGCAACAACTCAATCTGTCTAATTTACGGCTCACTAATGCATTGGATACATCACAAGAAAATATCTTACTGTTAAATGAAGACCTAGATATTGTATTCGCCAATATTGGTGCCAGGTCTTTGATGGAAATAGATGATGCAGAGCTGTCTGGCCTTAGTCAATCTGACTTGAGCCACTCCGATATTGCCATTTCCCGTTATATCGATGATGAATCGATTTCCCAGCTTAATGCGCATTTAAACTCGGACCAAACGCGAAGTAAATTATCTCTTCTGCTTAATACACAATCAAAAGCCGTAAGAGTATCAGTCCAAACGACTGGTAGTGATAATGAGCGATTTCTATCGCTGATCCTTCGCAGCAATGACATAAAAACGGCAACAAGTACTCAAGTACTACTTTCAAGTCTAACTCAGGAGTTGGCTGAAAACCGACAGCGAATGGAGCAGATCGAGTCAACACTGATTCAGCTCAATACTGATGAGGTTGTAAATTTACCCGAAGTATCTACTTACTTACCTGAAGCTGATCCAAAAGAGTTGGTTGTCCAAGCGTTACGTATGACACTTATCACATGGGAGCGATATACCCATAAAACAAAGGCAGACCTTGCAGAAGAAAGTCATTGTTGGCGTGTCTATATTGATGGTGCGACCGCTAAAACACGAACCTTGGATAAGTACTTAAGTGTGAAGACTTTACCTGCTAAGCCGCGGTGGCGTGCAGTGATTAAAACTGCTAACTATGTATTGGATCATTGTGAGTTGAGTGAAGAGGATCAGCAGGCTTTAACTGAATTGATTCAAAAGGTGAACGATGCTTATTCGTAGCACCTTTCTAAAAGCAATTATGTTGCCGGCCAGTAAAAAATAGTTAGCCAACAGTCTCGCATTCCAATTTTCGCTCAAGCACTCCATTCATCAATATTGTGAACTAGTCCCCCAAAGTACCTTGATTTGCACACTTTTGAACACGTTTTAACCTGAATTTGCACTGCAAGTTTGCCTCACCTGCGCGAGCATAATTGCAGTGCATTTTTCCTTGGATTGATGCCATACGAAAATAATTAAAAATATAACTTAATAATAATGGAGCACACCATGAAATTACACATGAGCAAGATGGGAGCGTTAGTACTTGGCGCAACTATGTTAACAACACAAATGGCCGCAGCCGATTCAAGCACTGATAAAATCAAAGTTATGTCACGTAACATATACTTAGGTGCTGATATATTCCCAGTTATCGCGACTGCACAGCAGCAGGCTGAATTACCTCCAGAACAGCAAAATCCTATTGCTATTCCTCTAGCAGTAAGCGAAGTGTTCCAGACAGTTCAAGCAACTAATTTCCCAGAGCGTGCACAAGCACTTGCTGATGAAATTGAGCGTCGTCGACCTCATGTCATTGGTTTACAAGAAGTCTCTCAGTGGTTCACAGGTCCAGCTGACTCACTAGTTGGCGGCACTAGCCCAGCTACCGATGTTGTGTATGATTATTTAGATATTCTGATGGCAGCACTTGCAGAGCGCGGTTTAGATTACACCGTAGCTTCTAGCGTCGATAATGCCGATTTAGAACTTCCTATGGTTACAGGTGTCGATGAAACTGGTTACCCAACATTCGCAGATGTTCGTCTTCATGATCGTGATGTCATACTCGTCAAGAACAACGAAAATGTAAGCTTCGCTAACGAATATAGTGCTAACTTTACAACAAACGGTTCTGTAGATCTTGCAGGTACAACGGTTGAATTTACCCGTGGTTACAACATGATTGATGTGAACGTAAAAGGCGCTGATTATCGTTTTGTAAACACTCACTTAGAAGTCGGTGGATCTGAGCCATATATGTCTCTACAAGCTATTCAGATGAATGAATTACTGCAAGTAGTTACAGCAACTACTGCACCAGCTTTACCAGTTATTTTGGTTGGTGACTTTAACAGTGCACCGGAAGATGGACCATTTGAGTCTGCGTTTGGTCTAGGAACTTTATATCCTCCTTACTTACAGGCGGTAGGAACCGGTTACAGCGATATTTGGTTATCAAAGAAAAAGCCTAAAGATGGTTTTACTTGCTGCTTCGCACCAAACGTATCTGATGAAGATGCTGAATTGTATCAACGTATCGATCACATCTTCTTTGATCCAAAAGCACGTGAAGTGGCGAAGTTGAAAGCTAAAGTTGTCGGTGACAGCAACGCTGATATGACAGACACAAGTGGTTTAAACCCATCTGATCACGCTGGAGTATTTGGTAAGATCAAACTAGAGAAATAAACCTCTCTGTAAAATAAAAAGGCCAGAGTCCTGACTCTGGCCTTTTTGTATCATCTATATGAAACTGACTTTCAGTAACTAAAACTCTCTTTAAATATAAAAATTCGTCCCTACCTGAGATACTGCTTTCTAGCATCTAAAGATGTTCTATTTAAAGTCTAAAGCTTAAATATATTGCTGCTTACCTACTCATTGATTGGTGTAGACCAATTCAAGAAAATTCTGTATTTGGTTTCATTGCTGTGATCGATCCATTTTGTGATGGGCAGTTGATAGGATCAAAATCTGGCTCAATAACAGTTATAAATTCATCGTTGGCAGGTGAGTCATTATGGTAATTCTGACATGTTGGTGTCGTGATGTTTTGCATTTCTTTTGAAGGTGATGGAGTAAAAAAGTCGTCAATATAATTATTTAAAATTAGTCCGGTTTGTGATGGTGTAGTTTGTTTGAATTCAGGTGTTCCTTTGGTATAGCAAGCAGGGTCATGACCAAAAGAAATCGAAATTTCAGGCTCTGGAAGGCTATAAGAATAGTAATCAAGTGGAGGTTTATTTTGAACTTGGCGATTTGAATGAGTCTCGCGTCGAGAGGTTTGAAATTTTGGATGCCTTCGTTTATGCCTTTGTTTTGTTTTCAGGCTAGACACAGAGCACAGGACGTAATGTTTGCTAATTTGGAATAGCGTAACGATAACTAAGAAGGAGTAGATAGCTTCTAATGATGTGACTAAAATTGTATTCAAAGTTGTTCTGCTTGTTAAGGAATTAAGTACTCAAATCTATTCAAAATCCCTTCACTAGATTAACCCAAGAAACAGTTCAACCGCCTCTTGTTTTAAAGAGTAGTTGAAGAAATGAAAAACTTCTTTGATTTATGTCTGTTCTTAACTTCTTGTAATTTTATGTAACGCTTATGCGTACGTGCATATTTATATAAAATCGAAGACTATTTATCAGGTTTAGTTGTTAACTTTACCGTTAAATCTGTTGCTGGGATCTACTATAGTTGACTGGTTTCAGTGCTTAAGTGTCAGTGTTTTTTACATAAAAAAAGTTCATAGATAGGCGGTGTAATTTTATGTGTCTAAATATTAATATATTTTAATCTTTTGGCATGAGGCATGCATTTTTTTAATGGAGCTTTTCTGTCAAAGCAAAATCAAAGAAATATGGGGTCAAATATGAATAACTTACTAAGTGGGTTTAGTGCTTGTGTTTTATTTGTCATTTCGTCAACGTGTTTTGCTCTTCCATTTTTACAGCTTGATATCGGTGGTGGAACCTATGTTGGTGGAAGCGAAGAATCGACCATAACCACTGATGATCAATTTACGTTATACGCACTGGCAAACAAGAAAAAAGCTAAAAATAAGCTGGGCAGTAACTGGTTGGACGATATGTTTTACGTCTCGTTTGCAATTACACCCAATGATAACTTATCTGCCAATGTTTCTCCTGACTTAGGCAGCTTTAGCATTGATGGAACAAGTTATGATGCGACTGGCGATATGGTTTTTGGTGTGCCGCCAATAGAGACCGATGGTACTGCCGGGAAGGATCCAGGCGATCTAAGTAAACACGGTATATTTAAAACCTACTTCCTTGAGTTGGCTTTTCAATTTACAGGTTCGAATGAATCAGCCAAATACAATGTACAAGATGACCCGGGGGATGTGACAGACTATCCTGGGACTGGTCTTTTCTTTGAGTCATGGGATGTGGACATTAGCAACCTTGCTGATGGCTATGGCCTGCATTTTGACCTTTATCACGAGAAGTACCTTACAAACGGAGATGTTGATAAGGATTACAATGCGCCTTATTCACATGATGCCGCCACATCGCTAGCGAGAGTTTCAGAACCTTCTTCCATTGCGCTTCTAGCTCTTGGTCTTTTGGGGCTGGCTATTGCAAGACGAAGAACCGTGTCTTCTTAGTTGCTTTTTGGTGGCATTAATTCTTAATGTCACCAAATACTCTTTGCCATATTACTTTGGTCATTGCATTCCTAGGATTTCAGCAAGCAATAAACTCAGAATAGACGTGTTATTAAGAGTTTATTGCCTCCGAGATTTGGGTTACCTTATTCGGATTAGATATTTCTTCTAGTGCTTCCGGTCTGCCTTTACAGGCTTGAACAACTAGATCTTTGTGTTTTGCCAGTAATAGCCCGAACGATTCAGCTTGCGCTTCATCAATATCTTTAATCTGGCTTTCAAGAAGCATGGTGAATTGTTCACCTAGTTCGAGCATCTTGTCATGGGCATCGGCTTCTTTCTTGTTTTCAAACATAGATCCATCCCTATCGCATTTCCACATTGCTATAACGGCCATAATGTTTCCTTGGTCACTAGATTAAAAAATCAAATTATGCTGTATATTAACTCAGTATATTCCTTTCACGCAAATTTTGCTGAGATGGGAGTGTGAATTAATAATCAGCGGCTAATAAGCGTTTTATTTCATTTTCAGAAAAACCAGCCTGACGTCTTAAGTCTGCATTAATGGGTTTCTTCAAAGGCGCATGCAAGTATTGTTTGGCTAGTTTTAAAAAGGTGGAGTCAGGCTCTAATTTTTCCTGCTTACAACGATAATGAAACCACCGTGTTGCGGCACTGACATGGCCTATTTCATCATTGGCGATCATATTCAATACATCAATCATGGGCTTATCACCGACATTTTCGAACTTCTTAATCGTTAAAGGAACAACGTCTAATGCCCGGGCTTCAAATATTCGGTGAACAACGCCCATGCGATGCATTAAATCATGTTCGGTATTGATCGCCATATGCCAAAGCTCTTCGTGCGCGGGGAAATCCCCATACTCAAAACCTAATGTTCTTAGTTGGTCTCGAAGTGCAAAGAAATGCGTTGCTTCTTCAGCTGCAGCAAAAATCCAGTCATCGTAATACTCTTTAGGCATATCTCTATAACGGTAAACAGCATCCAAGGAGAGGTTAACAGCGGTTAATTCGATATGTGCAAGTGCATGAATCATGGATGCTTTACCTTCAACGCTACCTAAGCGTCTTCTGGGTAAGTCTCTTTGAGCAACGATTTCAGGTTTATTTAAACGCCCTGGTTGGTTTAAGTGAAGTGGTTCACTACCAATCTTCCATTCTAATTTATCTGATTTCCAGTCGCTTACCCAATCAAGTGTCTTTGCTAGTTTTTCATCCGGGGATGCTAATAGAAAACATGCTTTGGCTTGTTCATATAGATTTTTCATATCCAGTTTCCTAAAGGCTCGATTCACTTTTTATGTGGGTATTAATAGGCGACATTCTATCCGATATCAGCTTAAGTCGATTCCAATATTTCATAAAAACTGGAAAAAGATCGCTCAAATTATTTATTCAGGCAGATAAAAAAATGGCCATAAGGAACAAGACAGATTGTTTTGGTCTAGGTTAAATTTGTTTCAGGGTTATCTGTAGCCGTATTTTTTTCAGTAAATCCAGACCCAATAAAAATAATGAATCTGAGGTTATCTAAATGAAAAAACCACACAGCCTGGTCAAGCGGCTTATGCTTGGCGTATTACTTGTATTACCTACGATGGTGCTCGCTTATGAGAATAACTATTTGATAGGGCAGGGGATTCATGACGTTACAGGACCGTCTGCTGAAGTTGGTATGATGGGGTATGCGAATCCAGATCAGAAAACCTCAGGTATTCATACTCGCCAGTGGGCAAGGGCATTTATTGTTGCTGACCCAAATACCAATGACCGGTCTGTCTTTGTTAGTGTTGATGCAGGCGCGCTTTTTCAGTCTGTCTCTCAAGGTGTGTTAAGCAAGTTACAGAATAAGTTTGGTAGTACATATAATGTACGTAATGTGGTACTTAGCGCGACCCATACTCATGCTGCAGCCGGTGGACAGTCACATTATGCATTGTATGACATTACTATTTTGGGCTTTATTCAACAAGCTTATGATGCTCAAGTAGATGGAATCGTTGCGGCCATTGAAAAAGCACACAACAATCTCAAGCCCGGGTATATTCTGGTCAATAAAGGAGACTTGGCTAATGCTAGTTATAACCGTTCCAAGCCTGCTTATGATAACAATCCAATTGATGAGCGAAATGCTTACAACTCCAATATTCAAAAAGAAATGACGGTATTGAAGTTTATGGGGGCTGGTAATAATGAAATGGGCATGATCTCATGGTTTGCGACGCATCCAAATGCCATGGGTAAAGATATAACGCTTCAGAGTAGTGATAATAAAGGTTATGCCTCATATTTATTTGAACGTAAGTTAAAAGGTTCAACCTATAATAATTCAAATGATTTTGTTGCGGCTTTTGCGATTAATAATGCAGGTGACATGTCGCCTAATGTTAACCCAGATAGTGAAGGTCGTGGCCCTACTTCTGACCGGTTTGAAAACGTACGCATAATTGGTCAGCGTCAATATGATACGGCAGTTTCGTTATATGATAACGCTTCACAGCAATTGACAGGTAGTATCAAATCTCAGCATCGTTTTGTTGACTTCTCTAACACAGAAATATCAGGTGACTTTACGGATGGATCAGTAAAGCATACATGTGTTGCCGCTTTAGGCGAAGCATTTGCGGCGGGCACTGAAGATGGTCGTGGGCCAGACCTGTTTAGTGAAGGCGCAACTACGACGAATCCTTTCTTACAGTTTATAACTGGCATGTTGGTTGCGCCGATCACGCAAGCTGACCGCGATTGTCATGGGGAAAAAGCCATTTTAGTGGCGCAGGGTAAATCGACACCTTATCCATGGTCACCGGAAGTATTGCCGGTTTCAATTCAGAAAATAGGGCAATTAGCCATTTTAGCTGTGCCAGCTGAGTATACGATTATGGCTGGGCGCAGATTAATGGCAACGGTAGACAGTGTGTTAGGTAATACCATCTCTTATTCCGTGGTGGCGGGTTTATCTAATGCTTACTCAGGTTATGTCACCACAAAAGAAGAGTATGACACACAGCAGTACGAAGGCGGCTCAACACATTTTGGGCCATGGACCTTAGCAGCTTATCAGCAGGCATTTTATCAGCTTGCCAGCAATTTGCTGCCAGCAGGGACAAACCCTGTGCCAGGCTTAAATCCGACTCCTTTTACTAATGTTGAGCCTATGCCGCGTGATCTGACGGGTGAAACGATTAATTTCCAAACTGGCGTTGTCTGGGATGCTCCTCCAATATTTAAGAGTATTGGTGACTTAGTACAAAATGCTAACAGCAGTTACAACAAAGGTAGTCAGGTTGTCGTGAAATTCTGGGCTGGACACCCCAAAAACAATTTACGTACTCAAGGTACTTTCATGGAGGTTCAGTATTGGAAAAATGGACAATGGAATGTTGTCGCAACCGATAATGACTGGGCGACAAAATATGAATGGAAGCGAATTGATGGCGTTTGGGGGACTTCCCATGCCATCCTAACTTGGGATATCCCTACTAGTACGCCAGGTGGTTATTACAGACTTAAGCATTATGGCGATAAGAAAAATGGCTGGACGGGTAATATTTCTTCCTATACGGGAACAAGCCGGTATTTTACGGTTAATTAACCTAGTTCATTAAGTGTCATGTGTAGTGTTGGCTGACAGGGATGTTCAGCCTTTTTTGGTTTGAATAGGCTCACATTTAGGCAGAGTTGATATTGACCTGCTCCTATAATCAGAGCAGTCTTAGCGTATACAATAATTGTAATTCCAATAAAAATAATGATGTAGTATGACCTCTTCACAAAATAGCAAAAAAACAAGCTTTGCTTTAAACCAGATTGCCAGTTTAGGTGATCAAAAATACCCCAGCTTTGAATTACGAATTATATTTGAATATTTATCAGCTCAGGGTTATCACGAATGGTGTCAGGAAAAGCTGCTTGAGCTGGGGATAAGCTCGCAAGACTTGGAGCACACATTTATCAGCTCACATCAGGCGTTGGGCGGTTTAAACCTTGTTATGAACGAATTTTATGAGCCTGGCTTAGGTTGTAAAATTGCTCAATCGTATCGACTAAATGACTTAGGCGCTATTGGGGCCTGCGTTGCAAATGCCAGTACGTTAGGTGAGGCAATGGAGATCACACAAACTTACTATGACCTCATTGGCAGCTTCACTGATATTGTTAATATTGTTGATGAAAATACTTTCACTAATCGGCTGGTTGATGTGTCGAGATTAAATCCTCAGGTTTTACAATTTTTATTCGAATTGACCTTCTCAGGTATGGTGACTTTAAGTAAGGAGTTGACTGATCAAAAAGTACATATTCAAACTATCCGGTTTACAGCTTCTTTGAGTGACAAGGAAAAGCTGGATTACCAGAAACTATTTAATTGCAAAGTAGAGGATAAGTCAAAGTTTAATGAGTGGGTGATTGGGATGGAGACGATGCTTACCCCTATTACTAAGAAACTTCATTCACCTGCTGAGGCTGAAAAAAATCTTAAGTCTTTACTGGGTGAACTAAATAAAGAACAAGGCTTAGTCGATGATATTGACTGTATTTTGAAAGGCTCAATGGGTGATTTTCCAGACCCGGATATGATTTCCCATGCATTGGGAATGAGCAGTCGAACCTTACGTCGAAGGCTAAGCAAAATGGGCACTAGTTTCAGTGCTTTAATGGATAAAATCAGGTGCCAGTTAGCGATAAATTTAATTCAGCATAAGAATCTTTCGAACGAAGCGCTGGCTGATGAGTTGGGTTATTCAGATGCCGCTAATTTCTATAATGCATTTAAAAAATGGACTGGGAATAGCCCTAGTTACTATCGAGTGACTGATACTTAGCTTGTGTTGCGGGGCGAGCTACTAATAAAAAAAGCCCTTACGCTATTCAATAGAAACGTAAAGGCTTTCAATATATGTGTTTACTAAGCCGTGTTAAATGTTTATTTTCCAGTCCATTGCGGTTTTCGTTTCTCTAAAAATGCACGCAGACCTTCTTTCTTATCAGCCGTTTCAATAAGTGCTGCCTGCGCAAATTTCTCTAAAGCTAGACCTGAATGCTGGCTGGATTCCAATCCGTAGTTCACCATAGACTTCATGAAATGCGGCACAAGCGGTGCGAAACTGGCAATGTGGTCAGCCATGTGTGCGAGTGTAGGCATTAGTTCTTCTGATTCAACTAAACGTGTGATTAAGCCAATTTGATAAGCGCGCGCCGAATCAATGGTTTCACCCATTAATAACATTTCCATGCCCCAGGCCTTGCCCACAATTCTTGGTAATCGCTGTGTTGCGCCACCACCAGGAATGATACCCAGCTTGCCTTCAGGCGTTGCATATTTTGAGTTTTTTGTACCGATACGGATATCACAACCAAGTGCTAACTCAAGCCCGCCACCCATACAAATACCATTAATTGCTGCAATGGAGGGTATAGATGAGCGTTCCAAGCGTTCTGCAAAGCCTTGAACAATAGGCTCTAATGCTTTTCGAATATCTCTATGTTCTACTTCACTAAGGTCGGATCCTGACGCAAAAGCTTTTGCTCCAGAGCCGGTAAGACCGACGACGCGTACAGCCGGATCTCTCTCAGCTAACGAAAAAGCTGCGTGTAGCTCATCTAATGTCGCAAGTGACACAGCATTGTGCTTTGTTGGTCTGTTTAGGGTAATTAGTCCAAGCGGCCCTTTTACTTCATAAAGAATATTTTCGTACGGCATTGCCAATCGGCCTCAATATTTCTAATAAAATTTTAGTAGTGTATTTTGTGCTACAAGGAGTATAAACAAAACAGCGAGGATTTATCGCTGTTTATACACTATGGGATGACGAAAATTACCGAAAGGTGACGCATCCGTCAACCTAATAATTTCCTCTATGGGTTTTTGGTTGAATTCGAGCCCTGAAGTTGCCAGACAGGGGGCGCAATCATTACAATACCTGCGCATAAAATTATTAGGAAAATAAAATGACTCAAACCTATAAAATTGCCATTTTAGCCGGTGACGGCATTGGCCCCGAAATAACAGAACAAGCACTGCGTGTACTAAAACTGATTGAACAGAAAAGAGATGTAAAATTTGATTGTGTTGACGCCGAATTTGGTGCGTGCGCTTTCTTTTCAACTGGTAAATCATTTCCAGAAGAAACTAAAGCAATTTGTACTTCAGCAGACGCCGTTTTAAAAGGCCCGATTGGTTTGAGCCATGAAGAATCAGAAAAGATTCCTGTTGAAGAACGTCCAGAGCGCGGTGCATTATTACCTTTGCGTCGTCATCTAAATACCTATGCTAACTTTCGTCCTATTTCGTTACCGAAAGGCATGGCTCACTTTTCGCCTTTGAAAGCAGAAATTGTTGGTGAAGGCATCGACATACTTCTTATCAGAGAATTGATTGGCGGTTTGTATTTTGGTGGAAAAGAGCGCGGCGTAACAGAGGATGGCAAGCGTTATGTGAAAGAAACATTGGAGTATGATGAAGACCAGATTCGTCAAATCGTTACCGTGGCTTTTAAAGAGTCAATGAAACGCAAAAAAGTACTTCATAATATCCATAAAAGTAACGTATTGGTTTCTTCCGTTTTATGGAATGAAGTATTGGATGAAGTGGCAAAAGATTATCCAGAAGTAACCGTTATTCATATGTTGGTGGATGCCGCTGCAACTTATTTATGTTTGAACCCCGGTCAGTTTGACGTGATGGTGATGGAAAACATGTTTGGTGACATCTTAAGTGACCAAGGTGGTGGTCTTTTAGGGTCTTTAGGCTTAATGCCTTCAGCGTGCATGGGGCCAGAAAAAGCTTATTATGAGCCGTCTCATGGTTCAGCTCCAGACATCGCGGGTAAAAATATTGCTAACCCATACTCAATGATTGGTTCTGTCGCCTTGATGCTCGATATGAGTTTCAATATGGACGCAGAAGCAAAAGCGGTTTGGACGGCAATGCAGAGTGTCTTTGAAGCGGGTTATTCTACGAGTGATTTATCTGCTGCGGGTGCAAATATTGAGTTACTGAGTACCACGGAGTTTGGTGATAAGGTGATTGCAGCCTTAGAAGAACTTTTATAAGTTAATTAGTGTTCACCCTGAAGTGCAAAAATACAGCGTTTCAGGGAGGGCACAAAATGGAGTCTTTTTCACGACTCAAGCCCTGTCATTCCGGTAGTCTTTTTAGCCGGAATCCAGTTCATTTATGGCTATTTCGGTACTAAAATAATGGGTTCCGGCTGAAAAACGCGCCGGAATGACAAAGTAGAGTCGTATTTAGAATGCCGCTTTCTTTTAGTCTTTCAGAATGTCTTGTAAGGCATCGACCAATGCTTGGCACTCTCTTTCTGTTCCAATTGTTATCCGTAAAAAATCCTCAATACGTGCTTGTTTAAAATGGCGTACGATAATTGATTTCTCTCGTAGCTGAGCCGCAATGTCATTAGCATTTTTACTAGCGTGCTTGGCAAAAATAAAATTTGCAGCCGAGGGAAGTACTTCAAAATCCAGTTCCGTTAATTGCTTGCTAACTTTGTTACGGGTTTGAATGATGGTATTACAGCATTGTTCAAAATAAGTCTGGTCTTCCAATGCTGCGACGGCACCATGAATTGCAAAGCGGTCTAAGGGATAAGAGTTAAAACTATTTTTAATGCGTTCTAAACCATCAATTAAATCAGGGTGGCCAACGGCAAACCCTACGCGTAAGCCCGCTAAAGAGCGTGACTTGGAAAAGGTCTGAATGACCAGTAAATTAGGGAATTTTTCGACTAATGAAATAGCACTTTCACCACCAAAATCAATATACGCTTCATCGACCACCACAACAGAGTTTGTATTTCTGTTGAGTAAGTTTTCTATCTTGGATAATGGTAGCACTTGGCCTGTCGGAGCATTGGGGTTGGGGAAAATAATACCGCCATTATCAGTATGATAATCATCAAGGTTTATTTCGAACTGGCCATTTAAAGGAACTAGTTCAGGCTCTATTTCATATAAACCACAATAAACAGGATAAAAACTGTAGCTGATATCTGGAAAAAGAAGTGCTTTGTCTTGTTTGAGTAATCCCGCAAAGGTATGTGCCAGTACCTCATCGGAACCATTTCCAACAAAAACGTTATTTTCATTTATATCGTAATAGCGAGCAATGGCCTTTTTTAGGTCACTGGCATTCGGGTCAGGGTATAGGCGTAGTAAGTCGCTCGCTTCGGTTTTCAGTGCCGTTAACACTTTAGGCGAAGGGCCGAAGGGGTTTTCATTCGTATTCAATTTAATTAAGTTCGATACCTTAGGCTGCTCTCCAGGTACATACGGAGTTAAGGTGTGAACGATATCGCTCCAAAAACGGCTCATGCTAATTCTCAATGTTCGCTATTACAAAAGTGTGGCCCTATACAAAGTTGATTAGTAAAAAAATACTAGTCGTACAGGGTTCGATTTCGGCCTACTGTATCTAATATTAACGGGAATTTGAAATAGGATTTGACTTTTATGTATATGTGCGCAATTATGCACGCATGACTGATGATGACCATATTGAAAAAACACTAAACCAAATTGATAATGACTTTGTCAAAGCGCTTGCTGAGCCTGCTCGAATTGAGATATTAAAACACTTGATTGTCAGTGGCTCGTCTGATGTAAAAGACTTGTCTGAAAAAATGCCTCAAGATCGTTCGGTTATTTCTCGCCATTTGGCTCTGATGGAAAAGGCCGGCATTCTTAAAATGAAAAAAGAAGGTCGTCATGTCATTTATAGTGTTGACGGTGAAGGTGCTTTGAAAAAGTCTGAGCAAATTGTTGAAACGATTCGATCGTGTTTAAAGCTTGGCTGCTGCTGAGTTTTTTGAATAGTAAGTGTGCATAAGGGTGCATTTAAGCATTTAGTTTTATTTTCTGAGGATATATAAGCGATGAAGAACAAAACTCTTAAATCTGTTGCGGCAGGGGGCTTGCTGGATCGACGCTCATTTATATTAAGTGGCTTAGCGCTATCGAGTACTTATCCGCTTGCAGCACTATCACAGGCTACATTAGAAAAACCAAGATCTATGCCAGATAACATTGGAAGCGAATTGCCTCAATGGATGAAGGTACCTGGGTATGGTGCCAGTGAATATGGGCAGCCGTCAGGTCATGAAAAACATATTAAGCGTTATTTAGAGAAAAATACCCCTGAAACTTCAATTTTTTCGATTTGGCATACACCGATTGCAAATCAAAGAGGCATTATCACGCCAAGTGGACTTCATTTTAGTGTTAGTCATAACGGTATTCCTGACATTTCCCCTGAAAAACATCAGCTGATGATCCATGGCCTTGTTGATAAACCACTAAAATTTGATATTGAAAGTTTGATGCGTTACCCAATCGTGTCAAATATTAATTTCTTGGAATGTGCAGGTAATACGGCACCCAATGCCGTTTCTTTTAATGCTTTGGATCAAAACTGTCAGGAATTATTTGGCCAGATATCCGGCTCTGAATGGGCGGGTATTCCTCTAAAGTACTTGCTTCAAGAAGCTGGCCTTAAGCCCAACGCAAAATGGGTGATCGTAGAAGGGGCCGATGGTGGTTCACATGCACGTAGTATTCCCCTATCCAAATTACTTGATGATGCGATTATTGCAATGTATCAAAATGGAGAGCGGCTGCGTCCCGAACAAGGTTACCCCATGCGTTTATTTCTGCCAGGCTGGGAGGGTAATGCGAGTGTGAAATGGGTGCATCGTCTTGAAGTGACCGATAAACCGGCTTTTACTAAAGATGAATCTGGGCTTTATAGTGATATTTTGGAAGATGGCAGGATAGAGCGATTTTCATTTCACATGGGCGTGAAGTCTGTGATTACGCATCCATCAGGGAAGCAGCAGTTACCTGATAAAAAAGGTTTTTATGAAATTTCAGGTTTGGCATGGTCTGGTCATGGAAAAATTAAGTATGTTGAAGTGTCTGCGGATGGCGGCTTAACTTGGGCCAAAGCACATTTGGATAGTCCTGTGCTGTCTAAATCGCTCACACGATTCCATATTCCTTGGCAGTGGCAAGGTCATGAAAGCACTATTCTGAGTAGAGCAACAGACGAGCAGGGAAATGTTCAGCCAACACGTGACAAATGGCGTGAAAAGTACGCAAGCTATTCTTTTAATCATTATAACGCTATACAGGCGTGGCATATTGACCGGGATGGGAAGGTGAAAAATGTTTATGTCTAACTTAATCCGTCAACTTTATGTTGTGAGTATTTTTCTGTTTTTAAGCATTATTTCAATTAATGCTTGTGCAGGTGAAACTACTTCAGCTCTAAAAATAAATCTAGGACAGGCTTTAAGTCAGTCTGAAATTAATAAATATGCGATCACTATTACCCCTGACGGAAAACACCTTCCCAAAGGTCAAGGAAGTGTGGCACAAGGTAGAAAACTATATAACAATCAATGTCAGATGTGTCATGGCGAAAATGGCATTGAAGGGCCAGCAGCAAGATTAGCTGGCACCAATGGCTGGATAAGTTTTTCTGATCCGCTAAGAATATTGAGAATTAAAAAGTACCCAGTACTTCTGATTTCCGTCGGTGAGCTATGGCCTTATGCCACGACAATTTTCGATTATATACGACGAGCAATGCCGCATTATGCACCAAAAAGTTTAAACAATGATCAGGCCTATGCCTTAACGGCTTATATCCTTTATTTAAATGGCTTGATTGAAGAAAAAATAATAGTAGATAAGAACAGTATTCTCGAAATAAAAATGCCAGCGCATGAACTCAGTGTCGACGCCTGGAAAGAAGAGTCTGAATCAAATAAAAATATAAGAAAAAATAATGATAACGATCAGTAAATTAAAAAAAATATTTTTACTCTCTCTACCTATCATTGGTGGCATGGTCTCCCAGAACTTACTTAATCTGGTGGATACCGCTATGGTTGGTCAGCTTGGTGCAACAGCGCTAGCTGCAGTAGGTGTCGGGAGTTTCGCTGTATTTATGTCTCAATCAATGGTTTTGGGCTTGTCTAGTGGTGTACAGGCCGTAGCTGCCCGTCGAGTAGGAGAAGGGAGAATTGAGTTAGCGGGGATCTCTCTTTCATCCGGTATGGTGATTGCTGTTCTTTTAGGCTCATTACTGACAGCACTTATTTATCCCTATGTTCCAGTATTATTTTCCTACTTGAATTCAGATGCAGGCATTGCAGAGCTTGCTGTCCCTTATTGGAGAATTCGACTATTAGCGATGGTTTTCATGGGCTTGAATTATGCCTTTAGAGGCTATTTCAACGGGATAAGCCAACCTAAGTATTACATGATGTCGTTGATTGCGATCCATGTTATTAATGTGATTTTGAACTACCTATTCATTTATGGACATTTTGGTTTTCCAGCGATGGGCACCGATGGCGCAGCATTAGCCAGTGCCATTGCAACTGTCTTTGGTACGGTGATTTATATTTCAGTTGGCCTGTTTAAGCTGAATCATTTGAATATTTTTAAATTTCGTTTAAAAGTGTCTGACCTTACGACAGTCTTTAAGTTAACCATTCCTGCTGGTGCACAGCAGTTAATGATTGCCGTGGGCGTTACCAGTTTGTTTTGGATGGTAGGACGATTGGGTGTTGCCGAACTAGCGGCGCTGAATATCTTGATCAACATACTAATGTTATGCATCTTACCTGGTTTTGGTTTTGGGATGGCTGCCGCCACATTGGTTGGTACAAGTCTGGGTGAAAAGGATATGTTATCCGCAAAGCAGTGGGCTTATGATGTGGCTAAAGTAGGCGGGGTGACTACTTTAATCATCGGCGCGCTGATTTCATTTTTTGCAGCGCCTATATTGACTGTCTTTACGACAGATACTGAAACGATTGATATGGCCCTAAGGGCTTTACAAATGACAGGAGCTTTAATATTTATTGATGTTATGAGTGTGATTATGATGAACTCATTGCTAGGGAGTGGCGATGTAACGATTGTATTAAAAACCAGTCTGTTTTTTCAATGGCTCGTTTTTTTCCCTTTAGGGTGTGTTCTGGTATTTTTCTTTCAGCCATCGTTCTTACTCATTTGGTCTGTTTTCATGTTTTCACGCCTAGGACAAGGGGCTGTATATATTAATTACTGGCGTAAAGATAAATGGGGAAAGGCAAAAATATAATCTGTTATATTTTGCCTAAGTTATATGGCTAATGAGCATGTTTTGTCTGGTGAACCTAAGCTGATGAATTTAAAATCGAAACAAATTTCATTGCAAGTGTGTGGGCGTCACCAGGCCAGCGAGCAGAAAGGTAGTTACCATCTTGTACAACCCATGCGGCTTTTGAGTTATTCAGGCTATCTCTAACTATACCTGATGTTTTGATTACGTAACTAGGTGAACTTTTTGGGACATCCAAAAAGTCAGTGTCATTATTCAAAGCGCGTTTAATTTCATGCTCTACACTCCAAAATGCTTTTGGATCACTCGATTTTTCCTTATAGGTTCGGTAGTAGTCAGGGTCCCAAAAACGTGCGAAGTATTTAGTGAGCATCCAAGCGGAGTTTTCCAATTTCCATGTGAGTGCAGTGGTTTTTTTACCAAATAAAACGGACTTACCCGTGGAATTTGATATTGACCGTGCAGCTAGTACCACGCCATGACACACCGCAGCGATTGGTTTATGTTGATTGTTTTGGTTCTTTGATTCAAAAAAATCAGCCACAAAGGTTTGTAAGCCTTTATCTTCAAGGTAAGGCTTCATTCTAGGGGCATGCCCCCCGGGTAGCAGCAAACCCTCATAATCTTCAACTTTCAGCTCTGAATACATGCATGGCTTTTGAAAGTTACTATCTAGCTGCATTGCCTGATAGGCTGCCCGTGCATGTTTGTCTGCCCGAAGCATTAATCCGATGAACCGAATTTTTTTGAGTAAAGGTATCCAACCCCAAGGATCAAGCCCTTCACCTGTTAACATCATTATGTCACCTTGTGCGGCTTTGCCATCTGGCGTAGCAAATAGCACGTCAAAACTATTGTCTCGTAAGATTTTCCAGGGCACAGCTACTTCAGTTGGGTCAAAATCATAACTGGGAAGGGGAATGATAACTTTCTTTTTTATTGTTTTCTCTTGGGGCATGCTGCGTGACCTGTTAAGTAAAAATTGATTATTATTTATAAAGTTAGCGGTAAGAACAAAGTTTTATCAAAGTATAAATAAACTATTAAATAAGCTGTGATTCATTCGTGACCTTATTCTGTTGGTGGCCAAGGAAGATAGCTTTATCACTACTTTGAATACTTGCTTCGATATAATCACCTGCTTGCAAATATTGCGGTCGCTTACCTTGAATTCGTTTGAACATTTTCCAGCGAAAAGGTTCGGGCAACAAAGAAAATAATTTCACGATGGCCGGTGAAGGAATCCTCAACGCACAGCCACTAGGTGTGCCGGTTAATATTAAGTCACCGATGTCTAAATCTGAAAAATCTGAAAGTTCTGTGAGTGTTTCAGCCGGCTTGAATACCAGATTTTTAGTATTGTCTAACTGACGTGTTTCACCGTTTACTTTGAGTTCAAGTTCTAGTTGTTTTAAATAATGAATGCTATCTTGATCTAGCAGGCATAAATAAGGCCCAACAGGGCAAAATGTTCGATAGCTTTTTCCCTTAAAAAATTGTGTCTCAGGAATTTGTACATCACGAGCAGAGACGTCGTTGGTGATGACCATGGCAGCAATGTAGTCACTCAGATTACCGTCTGTTACTACTGTTTTCTGGGTGATATTTTTTCCGATGACTAGACCAAGCTCTATTTCATAGTCTAATAAATCAACGTGTTTGGGCTTGATAATGTCACTTTGAGAAGAGCATATAGATGCTGATGATTTGTTAAAGAACATATTGTAGGATTTTGCATCAGGATTCATGCCTGACTCAATCATGTGCTGGCGGTAATTAGCACCTTGGCAAATGACACGTTGATTGCCAACAACAGGGCTAAGTAGTTTTACATCGGACCGTTTTATTTTCTTAAGCTTGTTAAGGTCATTTTTTACCGTATTGAGGATAGATGCTTTATTTTGCAACAGCGCCTTCGTTGTTGGGTATTGCTCAGTTAATAAATGAATGACTTCGCCTTCAATGATGCCCCAGTATTTCTCTTGTGAAAACTCAAAGTGTGCAAGGTGAGTGATCATAATAATGTACCTGTTCGTTGATCGGTAAACTTGGATAAAAAGTCATTTCTAACACCTTCAGCTACTCGGTCGGCAAGCGCCATAATAGTCAGGTAAGGGTTCACCTCTGAACAGCTTGGAAATAGACTGCCATCCGCTACATAGAGGTTTGCTTGTCCATGCACCTTTCCCCAGCTATTGGTCACTGAATGTTTTGGTGATTCACCCATTTTGCACCCTCCCATTAAATGAGCAGAAGCAATAGAAGCTTGTCCTAGTTTGAAATATTTTTCTGTGATGAGCTGTTCGAGTTGATCTGCTTCGTGCTGGTGAATAAAGAACTGTTTGCTACCTGGAGCATGAAGCCTGTTTGCGCCTGCTGTAAACATAAGTTTTGCGCTAGCGCGAATCGCTTTGACAAATGAGCTTTGTATCTTTTTATCTAGTTTGTAGTGCACCTGAGCTTCACCTTGCTTATTAATACTTATACGATTTTCATGATGTGCATCGTCCAATACTAGGGCTATTGTCATTTGTAAGTAAGGGTAACGGCTAATAAACTCATCCACTTGAGTGCCAAACCCCACTAAATTGCGAGAAAAACTAAAAGGAAAGTACATGCATGATTCAAGTAAGAAGCGGTCAGATTTTACAAACTGCTCACTGTAATAATTTTTTGGCGGTCCTTGTGTGCCATCCACTTTGTCAGGGTGTTCTGCCGCCATAATTAATGCCGGGTGACAGGTGAGATAACGTCCAATAACAGGGTTGAATGTCTTGCCAAAAGAGCGCATTAAAATTGCGGGTGTATTGACGGCACCAGCACAGAGAATAATTTTTTTGGCTTTAATTCGATATGAGTGATGTGTTTGGTCTGTTGAAATTGCACTAATATTCTCTTGAGGAGTAATTGTAGCAAGAATATCATTGCCATCAATTCGTTCAACGCGACAGTTAGGGATAACTTGAACGCCATTTTGTTCTGCTTTGGGTATTTGTACCACGGCAGTGCCTTGTTTCGCGCTGCGGGGGCAGCCAAGGTTGCATGTGCCCAAGCCGGCACAATTTCGGGTGTTGATGGCAAACTGATCAACATGCCATCCCAGTTTCTCACAACCTGCTTTAAACCGCTGGTTGTTCTGATTGATATTCGCTTCATCTTCAAAGTGAGCGCCATTTTCTTGCAGGTATTTTTCCATGCGAGGATCGAGATCATCCAATGAAATTCCTGGTACATTCCACTTCTTGACAGCCGTTTCAGGTAACTTAAAAGTAACGCCAGTATAAACATTTGTTGAACCCCCAACACCTTTAGCGAAAGCAAGTGTCATGTCTTGGGTAGTGGTTTGAAATCCCCCACCGCTAAAATAATACCGCTGGGCCATTGCTAATTCTTCGCGGTTATTCTCTGCGGCTACATGGTGAGGGCCAAGTTCAAGTAAGGCTATTTTGACACCTCGCTTACATAAATCAGATAGCTCCTTTGCTACAGTCCCACCACCTGCACCGGATCCAACAATCACAATATCAAATTGAAGTATTTGTTCTGTTTGGGGGGATGGCCTTGAATCTATTTGAATATGAGACATTAAGGATTTCTCCTCTGGTGATAGCCAATTTCATCATGAAGTTCTTTTTGGCCATATACTCCTAGTCTGGCGAGTGTATTCAGCCCCCAAAAACCTTTTCGAAAAATAGACACAGGGGAGTCGAAAAACTTTGCTAGCAGTGATGTTTGCTTTGTTTGGCTTATTTGCCTGAATAGTTTTGCATGAAGGACTAACGATGCAATATCAATGAGTAGGATAAACAACGAGAGCTTTTTTTTAGAGGTTTCATCCTGATTTTGTAAAACTTGATTGATGAGCTTTTTAGAGCGAGACCTTTCTTGGTGAGTAAATGCTTTACTACGCGGAACCAGGCAGTTTTGAATGGCTTCAAAGCGTAAGATCATTTTGCCGGATAAGAAAGGGGCCGGTTGATTTTGTTTCATCGAATACTCGTTGCTCTCATGGGTTTTTATGAGGTGTTTTAGTATCACTTAGTATGGCTGTAATTTTTTTATAAAGTATAAACAATCATGTTCTCAAGGTCTTTGGCAGATCTGGCCAATGTAGTATCCTTGTTCGCCACGATATTATTTTCCTGAGGGTATAACAATAAAAACTAAGCATACTACTGTTGCAGGTTATGTCCGGTTGATTGTTCGTTCATTAGAACAGATCGGTTTGAATGGCCGAGATTTATGCGCACAGTCAGATATCGATTATGAACGATTAACAGACGTTGATGGTCGTGTAGATCAAGATAAAATCACTAAACTCTGGGAGTGTGCTGTCACTGCGACAGGTAATGACGCGCTTGCTTTGAATCTTGCCGGTAATGTGACCAGTGATGCATTGCATTTATTGGGTTATAGCATGATGTCGAGCAAAACTTTATTGGAAGGCTGTCAGCGGTTTGTACGTTACCAACGTGTTGTCGGTGAGTTATTTGATATCAGTATGAGCTTGGTTGCAGGTTCGTATGAATTCGATTTTGGTTATCGGGCAAATGATGAAACCTATGTACCACAGTCCATTGATGCTGCCATGTCGGTGATGGTGGCTTATACTCGTTGGTTAACGCAATGTCAGGGTACTTCTCCGCAAAGCGTGTATTTAATGCGTGAAGAACCTTCGAATACAAAACCTTATACTGAGCTATTTCAATGTCCTGTGTTTTTTTCTCAAGCGCGAAACCAGATGCGTTATGCTCAGAGCACAATGGTGTTAGTGATTCCCACAGCCCAGAAAGAGTTAGCTATATTGCATGATCAATTGCTAGGTGGGTATTTGGATCAGCTTGATAAGCTGAACATCACTGACCTTGTTGAAGAGAAAGTTATTCGTATGTTGCCCAGTGGTTTGCCTAAAGCTGCATTGGTTGCCGCAGCGCTTAATATTAGTAGTCGTACACTTCATCGACGACTTAGTGAGGCGGGTTTAAATTTTCAGACTTGTTTAGAGCAGGTGAGAAAAAAGCTTGCACGAGCCTATCTTGACCAATCTATTGGGAGCGCGGATCTATCTTTAAAGGAAGTTGCTTATTTGTTAGGGTTTTCAGAGCCGAGTAGCTTTTATCGAGCGTTTAAACGTTGGTACGGGCAGACACCGGGCCAGTTTTTAGCCTCGTCTTCGAGTGATTAAGTTATATTTATTTATAGTCGGAATTAAGTACAAATGCCTCAAAGTCCTTATCAATTCCAAATACGTGGCGTGTAAGCCATTCGCGCAAAAATAGGGATATAGACTCCCTGACTTGTTCATCAAACTCATGTTGATCCGAGATCATAGAGTTTAATTCTTCCCTGAATTTATTATGCGCTCTGATATGTTCAGCCATACGGGGGTAGTTGAGTTTTGCCATATAACTTTCTTCGATCACAAAATGACAGTCAGCATAATCGGATAGTTTAGAAAACAGGTTAGTACTTGAGTCGACAGTTTTAAGTTGTTCAATTAATTTAAACAAGGTTTGGTGTTGTGTATCCTGCCAAATTAACTCGCTTGTTTTCCTCATAACTGTTTGCCTCAAAACCTATTAAGACTGTGCTTGCGTGCATTTATCTAAATTATGATATTGACTTCAACGTACACTGTTTATATTGTGACTGTTGGTCATATTTATAAATGAGCGCAACCACAATGTCAAAAAAGATAATGTTCAATCATTTTTCGAAAGCTTTTTGTGTTTTTTTACTTAGCTTAATCTTAGTTAGTTGTGCTGCAAATTCAACATTAAATGCCTCGCTGATTTTTACGCCTCACCCTCTGGAGGGGCGAGAATGTGTTGTGCTAGTTCATGGGTTATGGCGGAGTGGCTTTGCGATGAGAAGTATTGCGAGTGATCTGGAAGATCATGGCTACCAGACAGTAAGTGTTGATTACCCTTCGACTCAAAAAAAGATACCTGAATTAGTGCAGGGGCATCTTTTAAAAAGCTATGACGATTGTCTTCAAACAGGGGCTGAGAAAGTTCATCTGGTCTCTCACTCTATGGGTGGAATTTTGGTACGACAATTCTTGCAGGATCACGCTTTACCTATTGGAAGCAAAGTCGTGATGTTGAGTCCTCCCAATCAAGGTTCTGAGTTGAGTGAGAAGTTTGGCGATAGTTGGTGGTATCAATGGATTGCCGGGCCCGCGGCAGTATCTTTATCTGCAACTCAAGATGGTATTATTTCCAAGCTTAAAGAGATTGATGAGCCGGTCGGCATCATTGCGGCCTATCGAGATTGGAGCTTATGGCCGGATGCCTGGCTGCCTCAACCAAATGACGGAACTGTTTCAGTTCAAAGCATGAAACTGGCAGAGATGGATGACTTTATCCTGATCAATAGCGGTCATGCTCTCATGCGCTATAACGATGAAGTTCAGAACCAAATTCGCCAGTTTTTAGCCTTGGGTGAGTTTGCCCGCTAGTTAAAATTCTGCTGGGCCAAAGGTTGGCGGCTCTTCTTCTTGATCCTCTTCTTTCTCTTCCAGGCTTAAAGATACGCCACCAAAGCTGCTTGGCGTGCTTTCTTCTTTATCTGCGCTTGGGCTGCTGGTGTTTTGAACATCCTCCAAACCGTTGTCTTTGCTATGAAGCTTAATTCTAAGTCTTAGGTTGTTCGCCGAGTCTGCATTTTTCAAGGCTTCATCTAGGCTGATACGGCCATCGACATAAAGTCTAAATAAGGCTGTGTCGAATGTCTGCATGCCTAAGTTTTCTGACTTCTGCATAATTTCTTTAATACCTTCAATTTCCCCTCTCATGATAAGTTCGCTAATGGTTGGCGTACCTAAAAGTATTTCGATTGCGGCGGCTCTTTTTTTATCGACAGTTTCAACTAAACGTTGTGATACAAATGCCCGGAGGTTGAGGGATAAATCAGTTAACAACTGGTTTCGTCGTTCTTCAGAAAAGAAGTTGATGATGCGGTCGAGTGCTTGGTTTGCATTATTTGCGTGTAGTGTCGAGATACATAAATGGCCTGTTTCAGCAAAGGCCAAGGCGTGCTCCATGGTTTCTTTGTCTCGGATTTCGCCTATAAGAATTACGTCAGGTGCTTGTCTGAGTGTATTTTTAAGGGCTTTTTCAAAGCTGCGAGTATCGACGCCTACTTCTCGTTGATTAATGATGCTTTTTTTGTGTTTGTGTATAAATTCAACAGGGTCTTCAATGGTTATGATATGGCCGCTACTGTTGCTGTTTCGATGATCGATCAGTGCGGCTAATGAGGTTGATTTACCAGAGCCTGTCGCCCCGACAAATAGAACCAAGCCGCGCTTGGCCATAATGATATCTTTTAATACCGGTGGTAGACCAAGGTCGTCTACTTTCGGGATTTCAGTGACAATATTTCTGGCAACAATAGAAATTTCATTTCGTTGTTTGAAAATATTGACTCTAAAGCGACCAACACCTGAAATAGTATATGCAAGGTTCATTTCTAATTCAGTTTCAAATTCTTCTTGCTGTTGTTTATCCATCATTTCATAGGCAACTGATTTAATCACCCCTGGACTTAACGGAGTTTTTTCAATCGGTTTAAGTTTGCCATGAAATTTTGCGCAGGGAGGGGCGCCGGTACTCAGATATAGGTCCGAGCCATCATTTCTAACTAAAATGGTTAAATAATCGTTAAAGTCCATTGCTATTAACTCCCTTGAGATAGGTAAAGGTTAAAAATATTTTGTTTAGTATAGATAGTAGATGGCGGGGATAACCGCCAATATTTTAATGTAATAGATTTAAAAAACTCAGAACATTAGTGAAATAATCATATTAATGATTTTCTGTACTGACTAGGCATAACTGCAAATTATTTTTATGATTTATTTATATATTCTGGTATCGTCGCGCGGCTTTGTTAGTTTGTAAATTATGGCATTGAGTTGCTTTCTAAGTACCATCCGAATAGCCACTGTTTGATGTGGGTTGAGAGTGTTAGGTTGTTTATTGATCATAAATGCCATGATTGTATAAGCAGGCAGGAATAATGAGTAAGTTAAATCTATTGGGTGTTCAGTTAAATAATAACGCCGCTAGTATCGAGTAGTCGCAGCATACAAGGTCTGGACTCTTGAATGTTGATACTACCTGCATTATTTCTTTCAAGGTCTTTTCTTATCCCAAATGATGAAAAAATAATTAATAAAACCGGCTTATCAGGAAAATTAAATGGCACAGCATTTGGCTATATTTTTGTCAGCTAATCGACGCAGTATTCTTATTGTCATCGCTTTGGTTTTTATCATTCAGTCGATAATGGCATTTGGTATTATCAAGAATACATCACCTTATTTTATTGGTTTGGAACATGAAGTAAGGCAGGATGAAGTACGAAGTAAAGATGTATTTACGAGAGCTGGTGACACGGTGCTTGTTCTACTAAAATTTCAGGATACGACGGTCTTTGATAATAAGGTTGTGCAGCTTACTCAGGCCATTAGTAGTGATCTAGAGCAGCTAGATATACTTGAGCTTATTGATGGGAAAAAACTGAGTAACTTTAGTAATCGTTCACTAGAAGAAACACGTCAAAGTCTTAGCACAAACGAAAGCGCAATTAACTTTTATAACTACCTCCAAAAAACTATGAGTTTAGTTGAGCTTAATGAGGTTTTTGGTGAATACATTTTTCCTGTCAAGTCTGTTAAATCGCTGATAAATACCGATAATATATATGCTCAGGATGATGAAATTTTTGTCGAATCCAGTTATTTTGAGCAAGCGGATAATCAATGGACGCCGCAAGTTAAAGCGCTCATTCTTGAGAACTTATTACTGACAGGGTCTTTTGTTTCTGAAGCGGGTGACTCATTAGCTATTCATGTAGAACTAAACATCAATGAAGAGCATGCCTCTGCAAACAAACTAGCAATCAACAAAATAAAAACCATTATTAATGGCCATATCAATCGAATAAATAAAGATATTACAGCAACAGTTCATTATGCTGGTGTACCGATTGTCAACAGCGCTATGTCTGAAGTTATGGAAAAAGATAACGCTCTCTATTTTCCTTTTGTCATTTTGTTTGTATTGATCTTACTTGTTATTTCGTTCAGATCAGTTCTTGCCGCTGTTTATGGCTTAGTGATTGCCATTGTTTCTATTGTGATTACGATGGGGTTTATGCCGGTTTTAGGTATCACACTCAATATTATGACGACAGTTCTTCCCATATTTATAATTACGATTGCAGTCACTGACGCGATTCACGTGTTAAGCGATGTTGGTGCTCCTTCAATTTTAAGTAATGAAGAGAGAATCCATAAGAGTATTGAAAAACTATTTCGTCCTATGCTGATTACTTCCATAACAACAGCAATTGGTTTCTTCTCTTTGGCGATTACAGAGATTACGAATGTGAGAAGCTTTGGAATAATGGTCGGAATTAGCGTGATTGTTGCATTTATTTTGTCGGTAACCTTATTGCCCTTATTGCTAGTGGCGCGCCCGATAAAATCTTTTTCGGCGAATACTAAATCACAAGTATTCTCTAAATCTGTTAGTCATCTTTTAACTAAACTAAATTGGTTTTCTTTCTGTGTCGTGGTATTTACGGCAATTATTTCTCTTGTCGGTATAAATATGCTTCATGTTGATCAGGCAAGTATTCAGTCTTTTGATGCTGAGACTCAGGTGCGGGTTGATAATGCTGTTATTAACCAGCAGGGGGTGGGAAGTATTCCGGTCGGCATTTGGTTTAGTTCTAAAGAACAAGAAGGTGTACTGAGCCCCGAAGTTCTCAATACTCTATTAGCCGTGGATACGTTTTTAAGTGAACATGAATCTGTTGTGGATTCAGTCTCGATCCTCGATTTTTTAGATCAAATGCATAAGACGCTTAATGACGATGACTCAGTTCTTGACCTCAATAACAGTGGGTTGATCCGGCAATATTTATTTTTACTGGAGGGTAGCGCAGAGCGTGACTTAGAGTCTTTAATTAATGTGGGCCCTTATTCTGAGACTCGAATAGTGGTTAGTATGAAAGATGATAGTTCGGCAACTATTGATAATTTGATGCAAGAGCTTGATCAGGTCATCATACCCATGCTGCCGACTGATGTAGAGCGAATATATACAGGCTATGGTGCTATTACTGTGGCAGCGGCATATGAAGTTCTAAAATCTCAGATGATTAGTATGACTGTTTCTTTGGTGCTGATTTTACTGATTGTGAGTCTTGTGTTTCGATCATTTCTGACGGGGCTGGTTTCAATGATTCCGTTGTGTATGACTCTGGCAACCATGTTTGGAATAATGGGCATGTTTGGCTTTTCAATTGACATAGGTTCATCCGTTATTGCGAGTATCGCGTTTGGAATTGGGATTGATTACTCTATACATTTTGTTGAGGCTGTTCGACGTACTTACGAACCAGAGGACCCTTTGTCTGGTATCGAAAAAACACTGAGGCAGGTCTTTATGCCAATATTTGTAAGTGCTGTCGTTATTTCGAGTGGCTTTAGTTTACTTTTATTATCCAGTTTTAAACCTATTGCGAACCTGGGGTTACTGATAACAGTCGCGATGTTAATGTCAGCCACTTTCAGTTTAGTTATTCTTCCTAAACTACTATTGATCAGGTCAGGTTTTCTTTACCATATTATTGCTGTTGAGAAGCATAGCTGAAGGGGTTACTGAACACTGCGTACTAAACGAACCCGATAAGAAAAATCTCTTTGTAAAGTGGCAGTCGTACCGACATTAAAATCAACGCTCCATGTTCCGATGTCATTATTAAAGTCGGGTGATGAGGTCCAAATGAATTTATTTGCGGTATTAGGGAATACCGTTTCGTTGATGGATGGGTTAGTGCATTGCTCTTCAACTAATGAAACCAGTTCAGCGACATTGGGTACGCGCCAATCTCCGTAACCTGCAAACCCTCCACTAGTATTGGTGTTAGTCGCTGTTTGAAGTGCGCCTGTCCATGTAAGGAGCTCAGTAATTCCACTAGTACAATCTGGTCCGCTTAAGCCTTCAACACATTGTTTCCACATTAACGCTGTTGTGGTGTCGGTGATGGTACCGTCACCATGAACGACATATTGTGTACTCGGCGTTGTTTCAGCCATTGTATCACTGTGGCAGTCTTGGGCGGAGGCATGGAAGGGTAAGCCGCTAAGTGATAATAGTATCACTGTCGTATTGACTCGCTGTTTTATCGCATTTTGTTTAGATGTTATTTCCATAGTCTTTACCATGATGTCTGTCATTGTTACTTTCAAGATTAATAGCCGGCACGCACAAGACGTACTTGCCGGGTATTTCGTCGGTCAATACTGAAAGAATTGCCATAATCAAAGTAAACACCCCAAGCGCTACTGGATTCCAGTGCTAAAGGTGTTCCTGACCAAACAAACTCACCGCTGGATGGAAAGTAGTCGCTATCAATCATTGGTTTGTTTTGTCCATAGTCAATTAAGGTAAGCAGCTCTTTACGAGTGGGCATTCGCCAGTCAGCATATCCGCAAAGTGCATGGTTATTGATACGAGTAGTAAAGTTTTGGGTATTGCAAAAGGTTGAGCTATCTTCTTCGTCGTAGCCAAGACAAATATCGCCTCCGCTATCTTCAAACCCTACATCGCCACCATTACTACTGGCATCATTGTTGTACCAGCTAAAGCGGTCATCGGCATCAGTAATGCCCTCGTCTCCAATAATATCATTGCCACCATTTTTAACTTCCCACATCAGTCCGGTGACATTATCTTGTACGCAGTCCCATTCAATTTCAGTACTATCGATGACTGTTCCATCGTTATTAATTTTTGTATAACTGAAACCTGCACGGCCATCGCTATCATCATTATGGGTTTGTTCTCGGCCTAATGAGCAGTCTTGCTGTTCAATAGCCTCGCCTGTGCAGTCGACGTTGTTTCCAGTGGGGTAATTTGCACCCCAAGTGATACCCGTTCCATTAACCTTAGTATTGGTTACTGGAATTGGTCCAACTGTCACATTGATCAAATCTTCTGTGGAAACTAGCTCTCCATCAGAAACAATGAGTGAAAAGACTAAGTGACCATCCGTGTCTGCAGGAAATACCGGATTGGCAATTGTGGTATTACTTAAAATGGCGTTTGGGCCGCTGACTTGAGTCCATTGATAGCTAATGTCATCGCCATCAGGGTCATAGCTATTAATCCCTTTTAGCGCTACAACTGAAAGGCTGCCTACAAACCGATCAACACCAGCATTAGCAACTGGAGGGTGGTTAACTTCTTCAACCGTAATCGCGATAAAATCAGTGGCGGAGTCTAACTCACCATCATTTACAATGAGTGTGAAATTTAGAGTAGCGCCATTTTCAGGTGCTACAAAACTAGGGGCGCTCTCTGTAGGGGCGCTAAGCTCTACTGTAGGGCCGCTTGTTTGCTGCCATAAATAACTAAGTTGGTCATTTTCAGGGTCATGGCTGTCGTTACCGTTGAGTGTGACGTTAGCATTCACATTGACCGTTTGATTCTCTCCGGCATTAGCTGTGGGAGCGGTATTCGTATTATTAACGGTTACCATAACGGTGTCTGCAGACGAGTTATTTACCCCATTGCTGACAACCAAAGAGAAATTGAGGATGAGCTCACTCGTGGTGTTATCAATGCTAGGGCTAGTAAAGCTAGGGTTAATTGCGGAGGTTGAGCTTAGTATAACGCTGGGGCCGCCTGTTTGTTTCCAGAAGTAATCTAAGTTTAAACCATTGGGTTCGATGCTATCGACTCCACTAAGGGTGACAGAAACGTTTTTGCTAACGGTTTGATCCTCACCTGCATTGGCGATTAGAAGCGGGTCAATGGCCGTTACCTCTATGTTTACATCGTCTATCGAGGAGTCGATCTTGCCATCATTTACGGTTAATTCAAATGTAAATGTTCCGCCAGATTCAGGTGCTATAAAGCTGGGCTGCGAAGTTAGTTCATTACTTAATGTGACGACTTCTCCGTTGGTTTGCTGCCATAAATAGCTGAGCGTGTCACCGTCCAGATCCTGACTTTGGCTGCCATCTAATGTTATGGTGTCATTGCCATTGACGGTTTGATCATTGCCGGCATGTGCGACGGGAACTTGATTCTGTACTGATGAGTCGACTGAAATGCTCACCGTTGAAGGAGGTGAATTAAGCTGCCCATCATTTACAACAAGCTCGAAAATTAGTTCTCCGTTTGTGTCAGGAGTAGTTAAGCTAGGTGCTGCAATGGTATTAAAATTTAAGGTGACGTTTGTACCGCTGACTTGTGTCCATAAATAAGTTAAGTCATCATTTTCGGGGTCGCTACTTTGAGTGCCATCTAAGGTAATAAGATGTTCAGTTGAAACAGTTCTATCATTACCTGCATCAGCTAGTGGGGCATTGTTAGTGGATGGGTTTGGGTTTGGGACTGGTGTGCTTTCCTGGATAACGGTTACAGTAACTGTATCCGCGATAGAAATATCAATACCATCATTAGTAACAAGTTGGTAGTTAAGTGTTTTTTCTCCTTCTGGCGCAATAAAGCTGGGTGTGTCGTCTGACTCAGAGCTAAGCGCTACTGCGGGGCCACTCGTTTGCCGCCATTCATAAAATATTGTGTCGCCATCTTCATCATAGCTTAGCGTGCCATTCAGGGTCGTTAGTTGTTTTTCAATGACAGTGATATCACTTCCGGCATGAGCAACAGGCCGAGTGTTGCTTGGTGTGACAACGGTTGTTTTACTTGATGAACCGCCTCCATTACATGCAGAAAGCGCCAAGCTTAGTAAAACAAGCCATAATGATTTTGATGTGGCCTTCATCATTGTGCTCCTGAATATGTCATGTTTTTCGGGTGGCTAAAAATTGATCTCATTTGTTATGGGATAAGCAGAATTTAGGCCAAACTATGACAAACTAACTGTGAATAAGTGTTTAGACTGAATAACGCTGGAAGAAGGCAGGTGTTAATAAGTGATTTAAGTTGCTTTTTTTCCGCTGAAGCGGCAAAAATATGTCGTATTTAAAATTTTACTGGGAATATTATGATTTTATCGACATATCAGTGGGGTGGGTTGTACTTACTTGGTCTTATTCTATTCGTGTCATTGCTATTATGGCAGCGTAGCAAAATAAAAAACCTTCAATCCGACTTGTTTAGTCGGACTTTGGAGGCTCATGAACTCAATGTTTTATTATCGGAAAGAAACCTACAGCACCAAAAGCAGCTGGCACTTTTTGAAGACCAAAAGAAAATTCTGGAAAAAGAGTTTGAAATTTTAGCCAACCGAATATTCGAAGAGAAAGGCAAAACCTTCACACAAACAAGTCAGAGCTCCCTAGAAAATTTGTTGAAACCCTTTCGCGAGCAAATTTCAGATTTTAGGCAGCGCGTAGACGGAATTCAAAAGGAGAACCATGAGTCTGCAGGAAGCTTAAGAAAAGAGCTGGAACAACTTAGAAAGCTTAATCAGGAAATGACGAGTGATGCCAAGAACCTGACTGAAGCTCTCAAAGGGGATAAAAAGAAGGTTGGCGGCTGGGGGGAAGTCCAGTTAGAGAAAACGCTTCAACTGGCTGGCTTAGTTAAAGGTGACCATTATGAAAGTCAGGCACATTTCAAAGATGAACATGGGAAAAATAACTTTCCAGACTTTGTCGTGAACCTTCCGGACCAAAAGCATATCGTAATTGATAGTAAGGTTTCACTGGTCGATTATGATGTGGCTATTGCTGCGACAAGTGATGAGGCGCTTAATCTTGCGTTAGATAATCATGTGACAGCGGTTAAAAATCATATTGATAGCCTCGCGCTAAAGGACTATAGCAATTTAATTGGTATGCATAGCCCAGGCTTTGTTTTGATGTTTATGCCGATTGAGCCTGCTTACATAGAAGCGATGCGACACAACAAGGGCTTATATGATTATGCGTATCAAAAAAGTGTGGTTTTGGTTTCTCATACCACACTATTGCCGATTCTAAGAACGGTGGCTAATTTATGGATGGTCGAGAGAAGTAATGTCGAAGCGAAGGAAATTAGTGAGCGAGCGGGCGAAGTATATAATCAGGTTTGCTTGTTAGCCGATCGCATGCAAAAACTTGGCAACACATTATTGACCGCTAATAAACAATATAATAGCGCTGTAACTGCGCTTTCTGGTCAGCAGGGCTTGCATGGGAAGGTCGATCGCTTTAGTAAAATTTCCAATAAAATTACTAAATCAATGCCAGTGTTGGATCCTATTCATTCAGATATTGAACTGGAACGTCTAGATGTTTTTTCTTCACCTGATAAGCAAGAAACAGTCTTGTCAGAAAATAATTGCAAGTGAGGTAAAAGAAATTGTTACTAAGAGTTTATGTGCTTTTCAATTAACCCGTCTAAGTTGGTGAATAGTTAGAAGTATTATAAAAGCAAGCGTTTTTATAAAAAAAAGATGAAAAAAAACTCTTTTTAAAATGACCAGCAGTTCACATTTTGTTAAAGTTGTGAACGTATAATCAAATCATTACAAGTTTCAAACAGCGATAAAAATAAAATTAACAATGTTAAGTTTGCTTTTGAATTTCTCTTTATAGAAAGTGTACTTGGCAGTTCTATCGGAATTGGAAAATGATGTTCATAAATACGTTTGTTCATGTTCTTGAAGTGGCGACTGCGCTTCTAGTCTTATTGACTGCTTTTCAAGTGCATCGGTGCTACAGAGATTTTTATCAAGCGGCTCAAGTTCCTAATGTCGTAACTCCAGTTGTTGCTCCTCTTCCGCGTCAGGTAGCCGAAAAACCTTTTAGCGCCTCAGATACGATACTCAATGACTATATTGGTGAGTTTTTTATGGAAACAAACCATGAAACTGTTGCCAACATAGATGCCTATAAAATTGATGCAATCGATGCTCCAAAGTTAACTGCAGCGATTATTCCGGATAAGAAAGAAAATTCAAATGTACTCAGCTTTGATGAAAGGTCTGATGTGGTGGCAGATAATTGCTCATTCGAAAATAGCCTTGAAAACGAAGATGATTCTGTCATTACAGTGATGCCTTCCTCCAAAACATCTTCGGGTGAAATAGATGAAAGTATTATGTCAGATAAAGTTGTTCATGCGATGCTTGATGAGGCAAAGCTTGTTTGTGTGTCCTGAGAATTTTCTTATATGACTGAGATACATGGTTAAAATATTTATTTTTTATCTACTCGTCAGCAGTGCGAGTGTGTTTGCAACAAACCTACCTGTTGAGCATGAAGCGATTCGCTTGATGCTTGCGATTGAGTCATCTGCCCTCAAAGGGGATTGGAATAACGCGCATGAGCAGCTTAAAGGGCTAGAAGCGTTAGAGATAAAGCGACCTGAGGACTTCTTTTATTTCAATGGCTTGGTTAATTTCCAGCTTAGTCACTTTTTAGTTGCTGAAAAAAATCTCGAACATTATGTTGTATTGGTTAGTAATAAAGGCAAGTACTATATAGAAGCACTTAAGCTAATGACTTTGTTAGATGATCAGCGGTCTATTCAGGTATCTGAGCTGTCGCCGGATATAGAAAAAAGCTCCGTCATCACTGGTGATCAGCGAGATAGTTATATTAAATCACTTCAAACCTTATACTTAACTAATGACCCTGTGAATGCCTTGGTGATGCAGATAAATAGTTTGTTATCTGTGCACGCTTATACGGGCTCAAGAGTAAAAAAAACCAATGCGCGTTCTGGTTTAGTTTATTCGATTTCAGTCGTTGAGGGTCAATTGAGTTTGCAAGAGAAAAAATATGAAGATGGTTTTCCTTCTCTAACTACCAGTAAAATTGATGTTCATGGTTTAGATCCTTTTTTAAGATATGAGTGCTCAAAGCGTGAATTTTCTTGTTCTATTTTTCATCCAGCGAATACATATCTCATGTGGATTATGATCGAACATGACGATTTAGTTGTCAGGGAACTTGTTGAGGCGCTAACTAAATTGATCCAATATCTTCAAGCTCGTTAGCTTAGACTTCGCGCCCTTTATAATATTTTTTTAAAAAATCATTATGTTTTAAGAAAAAAAATAGCCAGCCCAAGTATGGCAAGTAAAAAGATGCTAAGTATGACGATACCTGTTTTACTTTTCTGTTGTTTCCCTATTTTTTCGTCATTAGAAATCCAGTCTTGTTTCCCTTCAGCTGCTAGGCGTTTCTTTGCGGGTTTATGAATATTTCGTTTACGGCCTGTTGGCGAGGGTTTATTCATTCTTTTTTTGTCTAAGGTCTTCTCTTCTTGTTTTTTATCCTGAGCTGGTGAGGTTTTTTGAGGTGACGGAGCTGTTCGAATAATTGTTTTATTCGGGTCATGTGCAGGGCCAGAAACTTCAAAAGTAAGTACGTCTAACTTGATCTTATCACCAGCTTTGATTTCTGATTCCGTTACTCTTTGCCCATTTAAAAATGTGCCGTTTGATGAACCTAAATCTTTGATGAATAAATGTCCGCTTCTCAACTCAAGTTCAAGGTGTTTTCGTGATAAATGCTCTAAGGGGAGAGTTATGTCACATTCAGGATCACGGCCAATGACTACTTTTCCGTCAATTGGGAAAATGTTTTGCTCAAGCCAGCTCGCTTTGGAGTGAATTATCCAGCTATTGCTTAGGTTTTTATGAGAGGTTTTTTGTGTTTTTGTTACATTTAATAATGATTTAGGGTCAATTAATTCTAATTCGATATCGCCTAACTTGATGATGTCTTCTGCGTTTAGTGTCGTTTGATCTTCGACGAGTTTATTGTTTACCCATAATGATGCTGAAGAAGCTTTATTTGAAATTGAAAGCTGGTTTCCTTTACTTAGAATTTCTGCATGAAAATCCTGGATGCTCTGATCATCGATCATTAGGCTGTTTGTAGGAGCCTTACCAACTGTAAATACTTGATCTACCAGCCAAACAGCTTCTCGTCGTCTATCCCTGAATTGAAGTTTTAACATTGATTTATATACCCTTTAATCTACGAAAATTGATGACAAAAATATTTGAATATATCCATTTTTTTAAAGTATAGCCTTTTGTGCTTAGTCTTCGAATTTGTGTGCAAATATTTATGTAACTGATTGAAACTTTGCTGTATTCGAGGTGTTAAGGTGTGAATGTTGTTTGAAGAGGTTGAGGAATAAATTATAATTCTCATTTTTTGCCGTCTGTTTTTCCGGTGTTTAGCTATACTGAAAACAAAAGACTGCTCTTATTAATTATATGGAACCTTGGTTTACATTAAATTTGTATATAAATTGATGTTTATTTTAGGGGAAAAATAAAAGCCAGTTAAGGATTAAACTGAGTTAATTATGCTTGAGTCAAAATCAATTAGTCATCAAGGCATCGTTCGTGAAAGGAATGAAGATAGTTATATTAACAACGAAGGTTTAGGGCTTTGGGTTGTTGCTGATGGGGTGGGAGGTAGCGTACATGGTGATATCGCTAGCCAGTTGGCCTGCCAAACCTTAGAGCGTAAGGTTCGTCAGGGTAGTGAACTTTCTCAAGCCATTATAGATGCAGACTCTGTTATTGAGGCGGCAGTTGATGGTGATGAAAGTTTGTTTGGAATGGCGACAACAATTGTCGCATGCCGTTTTGATGCGTATCACCAGTTCCAGTTAGCATGGGTCGGTGATAGTCGAGCTTACTTACTTGACCAAGCTGGTATTTGCCAGATTTCTTCCGATCATAATCATGCGAATGACTTATTTATATCCGGCCTGATTACGGCAGAAGAGGTTCAGGCACACTCTGGTCAGCATGAACTGACGCAGGCTTTAGGGCAAATGACGCTTAGTAAGGTGCCCATGAGTTTGGGGGAATTGCATGATAAAGATTATTTATTGCTGTGTACCGATGGCTTGTCAGGCGTTATTACGGAGCAGGAAATTTATCAAATAGTGACCGAGTCAGGTTCGATAGCGGAAGCTAGTGATAATTTATTAGCACGTGTGTTGGAAGAAGGGGCTCCTGATAATGTGACCTTTTCTCTGATTCAATATCAAGAAACAAGGCCTGAAATAAAAGCGAGTGATTTTCAGGAGCCTTCTTACCGTTTACCTTTCGATCAAAGGCCCTACCTAAAGCACCTAAAAAGTCGGCCGATGCTTTTAATGCTGATATTTATTTCAATAATTGTTTTATTTTTGTTTATTTAATGGATTGAAGACATGAAGGAAGGTCGTTACGAATATCAGGATAAAATTGGCGAAGGAGGAATGGCAACTGTTTATAGAGGGGTTCAGCTCTCTCTTGATCGCCCGGTTGCAATAAAGGTTTTATCTGCCACGTTATCTGACAACCCTTCGATTATTAAGCGTTTCAAGCGTGAATCTTTGATTATCGCACGCCTAAATCATCCGAATATTATTCATGTAATTGATCGCGGGATGACAAGTAAGGGGCGGCCTGTTTTTGTTATGGAGTTTGTTGAGGGCGTTAATTTAGCTGATGCAATACGAGACAGCCTGTATGACTTTAATCAAAAAGTCGATGTAATTGTTCAAATTTGTAAAGGTGTGGCATACGCTCATAAATTAGATGTCATTCATCGAGATATCAAGCCTGCAAATATAATTATTGATGAGGAAGGATTTGCAAAGTTATTAGACTTTGGTATCGCCTCGTTCTTTAAAGCTGAAAAAGAAGACGGCCCTGACGAAACTCGTTTGATTATGGGAACGGAAGCCTATATGGCTCCTGAACAGCATCAGGGTATTTCAGAAACAAGTAACTTAAGTGATATCTATTCTTTAGGGGTGGTCATGCATGAGTTGTTCACTGGCCGGTTACCCGTAAATGACTTTTCATTGATTCAATCAACGCCAGGTGTAACGTCTGCACTTGCCGCTCTTGTGAAAGATTGCTTGGCGGAAGCGCCTGAAGACCGACCGTCATCAGTTGAGGAGGTAAAAACAAGAATATTGGTGGCGATGAAAGGTCAGCATATTGCAGAGGATAAGGCTAGTCGAGCTGGTGAGGGTTTAGCTGCAATAAAAAATAAGTTTGGTTTACTGGATGTTTTACAAGAGGACAAACACGGCGCAGTTTATCTTTATGAAGATAAGGCGTCACACAAATTACTTGTGATTAAAAAGCGTACAGAGTCTGTTGCTGGTTATCGTGAAGCGATGATGCTTCATAAACTAAAGCACCCTAATCTAGTTAATGTTCTGGGTACTTCAAAAAATGACAGCGTTTTTATTGTTGTCATGGATTATATCTCTGGCGGTAGCTTACAAGATAGGCTGATTCAGCCAATGGAGGTTCAGCTATTCTTAAGTTTGGCGACTCAAATGTGTAGAGGTCTTTCTTTTGCGCATCAGAATAGAATATTTCATGGCAACTTAAGGCCTAGTAACGTGTTGTTAAGTGCAGATATGCAGGTAAAGGTGAGTGATTTTGGTTTGGATGAACATTATCGAGTAAGAGCCAATGATAGAAACTGGTACGGCGATAGAGGAACAAAGACTGATGAGCTCTCTGATATTTTTTCTTTAGGTGCAATCTTTTACCATGCTTTAACTGGAACCCCGCCAGATTTTAAAGATGGTAATGTCATTAAGACGCAGATTTTTACTAAACTGCCCTTGGATCTTCAACAGCTTGTTAGTCGCATGTTATCGAAAGACAAAGATTTACGGCCTCAGAGTGTAGAATCCATTATCTCAGAGCTGTTGCCTTTAGTGGTAGAGCCAAAAACGCTCGTTAAGCAAGTTGATACGACTCCAGTTGTACTTGAAACCAAGGCTGATGACTCGAAGAAAAAAATAAGCTGGTTATTTATTATGGTGATGATTTTAACCGTACTGTCTCTAACCTTGAATGTCTTGTTATTACAAGACGATAAGGGCTTGCTTCAGTCTGTGATACTTGAAAATTTAGCCGATTGGCTTGAATCTTCTGGTATAAATTAGTGAGGAGACTTAGTTTTTTTTGTGTACTCATGGCGATGTCTAATGCCTGAGTAAGCACGAAATAAAATATAGGAAAAACCACTCAAAAATATTAAAGATAAAAAAGTTAGTCCGCCATCCTGGAGTGAATTTTTCATCTTGTCATGCTGGATACCTGATAATAAGCCTGAAAGATGTGTAATAAATAAATAAACAGAAAAAACTAGTCCGATCACGCCAGTCAGAATTTGGTTGAAAAGAATGTCTTTGGTTGGAATTGTGTCATGGTGCTGGCAATTTTGGCACACGAAGTGATCAGTGTAGTCTGGTTCGCCTTCCTGGATTGCTGGCAGCATATTCCCTGTTTTGCATTTTTTGCAAATAAGATTGCTTTTATTGCTGCTTTCATTGAACGGGTCTTGTTGCATAATCTTCGTGGTTTTTTAAAGGAATGGTCCGTCAGTTATTAAGGTACTAAGTTTTTTAAGGGTTTTATAGTCTTTATTTTAATATTTGTTGCAATATATCTAGCACTTTTATTGGATTAGTTATGTTCTTTTCACTCAACACCTTTTATTATGTTGTGCTTAAAGTAATACTCTACATTGATTAAAGACGGAATTTATAAACTAAATACAATAGGGCTATCGATATCACCATGACTTCTTTGAAAAAAGTTACGTTGCCACTTGAGCAAGTGTACCGCTGGGAAAAAGCAAAAGCCGATGACATCTATTTAACCCAACCTATGGGGAATGGAGTTATCCAAGAATATACTTGGAACAGAGCTGTAGGCGAAGCAAGGAGAATGGCAAGCTATCTTAAGTCGCTCGACTTGCCACCAAAAAGTAATATTGCAATTTTATCAAAAAATTGTGCTCATTGGATTATGAATGATTTAGCTATCTGGATGGCTGGTCATGTCACTGTACCTCTTTATCCAACTCTTAATGCTGAAACTGTGAACTATATTTTGAAGCACAGTGAGTCTAAAGTGCTTTTTGTTGGTAAATTGGATGACTGGGATCATATGAAATCAGGTGTTCCAGCCGACCTTCCATGCATATCATATCCTTTAAGTCCTCCTACAGACTTCCCAAGCTGGGATAATATCGTCGCAGAACATGCGCCAATGAAAGAGGATACTGTTCGGGATGCTGATGAATTGGCAACAATTGTATATACCTCTGGTAGTACTGGGCAGCCAAAAGGTGTCATGTTGTCATTCTATGCAATGGGTGTTGCTGCAAGTGGTGTCGCTGATGCGCTTGATATTAACCAAAAAGATAGAATGTTGTCTTATCTTCCGCTTGCGCATGTTTTTGAACGTTACGCGGTGGAGCAATCTTCTTTACATATTGGTGCACAGCTTTTCTTTGCTGATGCGCTCGATACATTCCTTGATGATCTTCGCAGAGCGAAGCCAACAGTATTTATTTCTGTTCCTCGTCTCTGGTCTAAATTTCAGTTGGGTATTTTCAAGAAAATGCCACCTAAAAAGATTGAACGCTTATTAAAAATACCGTTTGTTTCTAAAATCGTTAAGAAGAAAGTACTAACGGCATTAGGGCTTGAGTACTGCCGGTTTGCAGGAAGCGGTTCAGCGCCACTTTCGTCTGATATTATAAACTGGTACCGCAATTTAGGGCTGGAATTGCTTGAAGGTTATGGTATGTCGGAAAATTTCGCATACTCTCATATTTCAATGCCAGGTCGATCTAAAGTTGGCTTTGTAGGTGAGCCTTTGCCGGGTGTTGAGCACCGTATTTCTGAAATCGGTGAAATTGAAGTAAATAGCCCTGCGAATATGATGGGTTATTACAAAGATGAAGAGAAAACAAAAGAAAGCTTTACTGAAGACGGCTTCTTGTTGACGGGTGATAAGGGTGAGATTGATAACGGCAATCGACTTAAAATTACCGGTCGTATAAAAGAAATGTTTAAAACGAGCAAAGGTAAGTATGTTGCGCCAGCGCCGATTGAGAACAAAATTATTGGGCATGAGTGTATCGAAATGGTTTGCGTAGCGGGTGCTGAGTGCCCTCAACCACATGCTTTGATTATGTTATCGGATGAAACTTTCCATAGATATTCTGAGCCTGAGTTTAGAAAAGAGTTAGATGAAAGTTTGACTAAGTTAATCTCTGAGGTGAACAGCACTGTTGATCCTCATGAGCAATTACAGTTTATGACCATTGTAAATATTCAGTGGAGTATCGAAAATGAATACCTTACACCAACGATGAAAATCAAGCGTAATGTTATTGAAGATACTTATAAGCCACTTCAGGATGAATGGTACTCAAGTCGTAAGAAGGTAATTTGGCAGTAAGGTATTATTATTAACTGAAATTTAAAAGGAGAGCTTGGCTCTCCTTTTTTGTATCTGCATTTTAGTGTTTTATAGGGTTGTGTTAAATAGCTTGTAGGTGAAGTATTGATTATTTACAGTTGTTTTTTATTGATACTCTTATCAAGTAAGACAACAGGAATAATGCCCACTAAAACAATCACTAATGCTGAGAGCGCACTCTGTTCTAACAGCTCATCAGATGCAAATTGATATACCTGAGTTGCAAGCGTTTCAAAGTTGAATGGTCTTAGAATTAACGTTGCGGGAAGTTCTTTTAGACAGTCTACAAATACGACTAACATTGCCGTAAGTGCGCCACGCCTAATCATGGGTATATGGACTCGTATCAAAGTACTTAAATGGCTATGCCCCATAGAACGAGATGCCATGTCCATATTGGGGGTTATTTTATCTAGGCTTGATTCAATAGAGCCTGAAGCAACGGCTAAAAAACGAACAGAATAAGAAAAAACAATCGCAAAGGCAGTACCGCTAAGAATAAGCCCTGTTGAAAACTGAAAGTACTCTCTCATTAGCCCATCTACGAAGTTATCCAGTGCTGCAAATGGAATGATAATGCCAATGGCAAGTACTGCGCCTGGGACGGCATAGCCTAAACTTGAAAAGCCAACAAAGAAGCGCGTTGCTTTATTTTTATTCATTCGTTTGCTGTACGCGAGTATTAAGCCAAGAATTAGTGTGATGATTGCAGCCATACTGGCTAATGAAAAGCTATTCAGCGCATAAGTAAGGAACTCGTTGCTCCAGCTTATTTCAAAGTAGCGAACTGCGTAATTGGCGAGCACCATAAACGGGATAATAAACCCGAACAATACCGGGGTAAAAGCCAAGGCAGATGCGCCGTACGCATATTTGCCTGTTAATTTGATACTTGGGATTGGTGCTCCAGGGTTTCTGGAATTGAACTGCTTTTGCTGTCTTCTTGAGTAGCGCTCTAGAGAAATTAATATAATTACGACCACGACCATTAAAACGGCGATTTGAGCGGCTCCACCTAAATTTCCCATATTAAGCCATGTATCATAAAGTCCGGCGGTGAGAGTGCGCACTGCAAAATAATCAACGGTACCAAAGTCGTTCAGTGTTTCCATTAGCACCAGTGCCAGCCCTACTGCAAGCGCTGGTCTGGCAATAGGGAGTGATACGCGATAAAAAAACTGAAGAGGGGAGGAGCCCAGGCTTCTGGCAATACGATAGAGCGAAATGGATTGCTCCAGAAATGCAGACCTTGCAAGCATATAAATATAGGGGTAAAGCACTAAAGACATCATTAGTATTGCGCCTCCCATACTACGGATTTCTGGAAACCAGTAATCTTGAGAACTTTCCCACGAAAATAGTGCTCGTAGCCCTGTTTGAACGGGGCCTGCATACTCCAATACGTCGGTGTAAACGTATGCAACAACATAGGCAGGAACGGCAAAAGGTAAAAGTAACGCCCAACTTAACCATCGTTTACCAGGAAAGTCGTAGGTGACTACTAACCATGCAGAGCCTGTTCCGATAGCAAGGGTCAAAAAACCAACGCCAGCCATTAATATAATAGTATTTAATAAGTAAGAGGGAAGGACTGTATTCAGAAGATGAGGCCAAGCGTTCTCATCAGGAAAAAAAGCAAGGTAGACGACTGCAAAAATCGGCAAACTGATTAGTAGTGCTATGACTAAAGAAGCGATAAACCAGGGACGTTCTTGTGCTTGAATGTTCATATTTTAGAGATGGCTTCTGGTTTGAAATAGCAAAAGACAGCTAGAAGGCTGTCTTTCAATTCTATTGATGTGATAGAAATTATAGCATTATTCATCAAAGCCAATGCGGTCAACAAGTTTTGCAGCTTGTTTGCGTAGGTTAGCAACTTCACTTAATGGCAAAATGTCTGATTTAAAGTTGCCCCAAGACTGCAATAGTCCTGAAGGTTCTACAGATGGGTTCACCGGGTATTCAAAATTTTGCTCTGAATACATTTTCTGAGCAAGTTTTTTACTCAAAAATTCCATTAGTTTAATTGCGTTTGCTTTATTAGGTGCATGTTTAGTTAGTGCCATGCCACTAATATTAACGTGTGTGCCTCGATCAGCTTGATTTGGGAAGGTGATATGAACAGCATTTGCCCATTCGACCTGATCTGGATTATTCAGCATTTTTCCATAATAGTAATTATTTCCCAATGAAATATCACAAACACCTTCTTTAATTGCTTTTACTTGTGCTCGGTCGTTACCTTGAGGCTTGCGAGCAAGGTTCGCTTTAACGCCTTTCAGCCAATTAGTTGCTTTTTCTTCACCATGGTGGGCAATCATAGAAGCAATTAATGCAAGATTGTAAGGGTGCTTACCACTTCGTGTACAAATTCGACCTTTCCAAGCAGGGTTGCTCAGATCTTCATAGCGCTGAATATCAGCAAGATTAGCTCGCTCTTTTGATACATAGATTGAGCGGGTTCGAGTGGTTAAACCAAACCACTTACCTTCAGGGTCTCTGTATTGTGAAGGAATGTTATTTGAAAGCGTGGTCGAACTAGTGCCTTGGACAAGATCTTTGTTAACGACATCGATTAAACGGCCAATATCAACGGTGAAAATAAGGTCGGCAGGTGAGTTTCTCCCTTCACGCTTTAATCGCTCTGAAAGCCCTTTCTTTGCAAAAACGACGTTTACATCAATGCCAGACTCTCTAGTAAATGCATCAAAAATTGGCTGAATTAGAAATGGTTGTCTGTAGGAGTACACATTAACTTCGCTTGAATAAGCGCTATTTGTAAAAAGCGTAAGGATGAGGCAGGTGGTAGTGAATATCAGAGATTTATATAGTTGCATAAATTAAGGCTCTTAAAGTTGAATGTAAATCTAAACAAGAAGTATTCTTAATTGAAAATTAAGTAGAGTCAAGCAATTTAAATATTGAAGAGAAGCAAATTGATGTGGATCAAGCCTGTTTTATTAAATAAACACGGGTTATTATTCGGCCAATAATTTAAAGAGGATTTTGTGAGTGATAGTTATAGCGTTAGTTAAAAGGCTTAACGTTTTTATGGGAGTGCTAATAGTGCTTGCTGTATCGGGGTGTGCAACAACGGATTATACGACACATTATGGGGTTTTTACTGCTGAGAATTCTGCTGGTGAAGTGAGGCAGTTTCGTATTCACTGGCAGACTTTGCGTTATGAAGGTTGGGCAAAAAATCAATTTAGAGCCTTACCTGTCACGCTTGAAACACAATGTAGTCAACGAAAAGTATATTTCTATGACAGCTCTTTTGGCAAAGGGCGAAGATGCTCGGGTGGCAGTAAGGATGGTATTTATTATTGCGCAGATGCGAAAGCCGATGTTGATCGTCATGGCTTGGATATTGAAGATAATATAGTCTGTGGAACAGTTACGGATCGCTCTGGTTCAACAGATATTTTATCTCTTAAAGGTGAAGTATTGATTACTTTAAATTGCCGCCCCAAGAATATATACCGACAAGTTAAGGGTAAAAAGAAAAGTATAGATTTTCTTTTAACTTCAAAAATTCCTTATGTTGTGACAACCAAAGAAATTAAAGGAGAGGATTTGGAGTTATTGGTGCCTTCACTATCTACGCATTCATCAATTTGTGATTCTGACATCTGATTTATCGGCTGGCGTACTCAATTTCTTGGTACGTATATACAAACTGTGTGTGAGCTAGTCGCCATTCTAACTAAAGCTAGTACTGTTGTTACCTGAGCTTACAAAACCCTACGCATATTGGTGGATTTCAGCTTCATTTTTGTCAGAATGTTGCCTAGAAGCAATAAATTGTGAACTCTTGAAAAATTCGTAGGTAGCGTCATGTCGACAAGTAGAATGAAAATTGAAGTGAATTTCTTAAAGGAAGGGATGTATATTGCGGACCTTGATTGTCCGTGGCATAAAACACCATTCCCGCTTCAAGGTTTTTATATTCGTAATGACGACGATGTAAAAGCGCTGGCAGGTTACTGTAAGTATGTTTATGTAGATGAAAAAAAAGCAAGAACGAAACATGTTTATGAAAGTCGGGTGACTCAAAAGCCAAAGCAAGAGAACCAGAAAAAACATGATAAAGCGGAAGATGATCACTCTGCTCAAGTTGTGATGCTCCCTCCTTTAGTGATTAAATCACCTCAAACTTATCAAGTAAAAACGACGATAAAGAAAGAGGTTTCCCGTACCGAAAAACTTCATCGTCACGTTTACGAGGCTATTAGTGGAGTTTTCGCTACACTCCATGGCGGCGGTAAGGTTTCTATTGCCGAGACTGAAAATGTAGCTGAAGGCATGGTTGAAAGTGTGGTACGTAACCCTGATGCACTTGTTTGGTTGTCTAAAATGAGTGAAGAAGATGCATATAGCTATCAGCATTCAGTTAAATCTTCAATTTGGGCTTTAGTCTTTGGTCGCCACCTCGGTCTGGATAAATCATTACTTAAAACCTTGGCAATGGGTGTTTTACTCTCCCATATTGGGAAGACACGGTTATCGAGTGAGTTGCTACAAAAGTCAGTTAAACTTACAGAAGAGGAGCATGTTGAGTATCAAAATTATGTTCAGCATGGTGTTGAAATACTAGAAGAAATGGATGATTTACCAAATGGTGTTATTTCTATCGTTAAATATCATCAGGAGCGCCATAACGGTACTGGGTACCCTCAGAGTGTGACGGGAGGAAAAATTCCACTGTTAGCAAAAATTGCGGGCTTGGTTGATTATTACCAAGTTCTTATTAGCCCTAGAGATGACTCACAAGGCTTGTCCCCATTACAGGCCGTATCGAAACTTTTTGAACTGCGTAATATTACTTTTCAGGAGGATCTTGTAGAACGTTTTATTGAAGCTGTCGGTGTTTATCCAACAGGAACATTAGTGGAGCTAAGTTCTCATGAAGTAGGTATTGTAACAGGGCATAATTTAGATCGTCGTTTATTTCCAAAAATAATGATTGTTCTGGATGATCATAAATATCCACTTAAAGACGCTAAGGTCGTTGATTTAAAGGAATGGAATCAGCATAAGGCGGGTGAGGATGGTTTGTATATTTCTGATAGCCTTCCAAAAGGCGCGTATAATATCGACGAAAATGAATTTCTTTTGACGGGTGCGAAATCCCGTTGGAGCTGGAAGCATTTTGCAGGGTCTATTGCCTCATAGGTACTTGTGTTGCAGCTAATACTAGTGTTCATTGATGAGTTATAGTTTAAAATGATATACGTAGACGCTTCACACTCAATAAACTTTATATCCAACTAGCGGCAGGCTAAATAATGAGTCGACAATATTGCCCGAAGTGTATGAAGGCAATGTCGACCTGTATTTGTCAGTGGCTTCAAGTTCAATCCAATCAAATGCCTGTTTTAATTCTTCAGCATTCTGATGAAGTTAAAAAAACACTCGGAACAGCTAGGCTAGTCGAGCTTGGTTTAACGAAAGCAAAAGTGGTTTCGGGTACGGCGTTTAAAAGAGCGGATTGCTTTGATGTTCTCGGAAGTTATCAGGCCTCTCAACCAATCCTTCTTTATGCGCACCAAATGCCAGAAAGTCCATTTCATATAGAGCTTGATAGTGATGCAACATTTACCAAAGTATCTGAGTTATCAACCTGCTTTGATTCAATCATCGTTTTAGATGGGACTTGGCGAAATACCCGTGAACTATTGCACTTGAACGCATGGTTTCAAACCCTGCCAACCATCGCATTAAAGAATGTAGGTGTGAGTCAATATCGTATTCGTAAGGCCTCGAAAGCGGATGCTTTAGCGACGATTGAAGCTATCTCAGTACTATTATCAATATTTGATGAACAATTTGATTCCAATGTGTTTTTACGCCCCTTTGAAAAAATGATTGACGCTCAAATCGATAAGATGGGTGAAGCGCTTTATCAACAAAACTACCAAACAGAATAAAGATTTTTTTAGTGTATTCAAAAATGGTTTGTTCTAAACCTCCTTCAAGTAACTTGAAATTTCAATAAAAGACACAAAATACCAGTGCTTACTATACGTAAAATCTTTAAGCCTTAAGGCAGATACCAATTTTAGGTGAGATTTAAAATGACAAAAGCATTGGAAATATCCAAGCTATGTAAAACTTACGGCAATGGATTTCAAGCGCTCAAAAGTGTTTCTATTACCGTTGAGCAAGGTGATTTCTTTGCTTTACTTGGACCGAATGGTGCGGGTAAATCAACTACGTTAGGGATTGTATCGTCTTTAGTTAATAAAACTTCAGGGCGGGTTAGTATTTTTGGTTATGATTTAGAAACTGAGCTGGTGAAGGCTAAAACCTGTTTGGGGGTTGTTCCTCAGGAGTTCAATTTTAATCAGTTTGAAAAAGTAGGTGATATCTTAATTACTCAAGCTGGCTATTATGGCATTCCTGCTGAAGAAGCAAAAGAAAGTGCGGATTATTATCTTAAAAAATTGGGTCTGTGGGAAAAGAGAGACATACCATCACGGATGCTATCTGGTGGTATGAAGCGCCGACTAATGATCGCAAGAGCTTTAGTTCATAAACCCAAATTATTGATTCTTGATGAACCGACTGCAGGGGTAGATATTGAGCTTCGGCGTTCTATGTGGAAGTTCCTTCAAGAGCTGAACGAACAAGGAACAACGATCATTTTAACAACGCATTATTTAGAAGAAGCTGAATCACTTTGTCGGAATATTGCGATTATTGATAAAGGTGAAATCCTCGAAAATACGAGTATGAAATCTTTGCTTAAAACCTTAAATATAGAAACGTTTATTCTTGAGACTGATCGGATTTTAGTTGAAGCGCCAGACCTTTTTGGTTTTGTGTCTCGTATTAATGTTGAAGGGGCTCTAGAGGTTGATGTAAAGAAAGATCAAAATATTAACCAACTTTTTGAATGCTTAAAATCATTTGATTGGGTGGTGACAAGTCTTAGAAGTAAGTCTAATCGTCTGGAAGAGTTATTTTTAGGGCTGCTTCAAAAAGATAAGCAAGGAAGTGAAATATGACAGCTAGGCAAATATGGGTCGCATTTTCGACGATTGTTGTAAAAGAAATTCGTCGATTTACCCGGATTTGGGTACAAACTTTAGTACCTCCCGCCATTATGATGGTCTTGTATTTCGTTATTTTCGGGAATCTGATTGGGTCAAGAATTGGAGAAATGGGCGGCTTCGATTATATGGAGTTTATTGTGCCAGGCCTAATTATGATGTCGGTGATTACTAATTCCTATGCGAATGTGGTGTCTTCTTTTTTTGGAATGAAATTTCAGGGTAGTATTGAGGAAATATTAGTTTCGCCAGTCCCAAACTGGGTGGTATTAACAGGGTACGTAATGGGTGGTGTCGGGCGTGGGCTTGCGGTTGGTTTTATTGTCACGCTATTGTCTCTGGGGTTTACCAATCTTCATATTGAACATGTCGGTGTGACTGCTTCGGTGATCTTGTTAACAGCAATATTGTTTTCGCTAGGTGGGTTCATTAATGCCGTTTATGCGACCAAATTTGATGATATCTCAATCGTACCTACGTTTATTCTGACGCCGCTAACTTATCTTGGTGGTGTATTTTATAGCATCAGTTTGTTGCCTGAATTTTGGCAGGTAATCTCAAAGTTTAACCCGATTCTTTATATGGTAAACACCTTTCGATATGGCATTCTAGGCGTAAGTGATGTGAGCATTTTCTTTGCTTACAGTATGATTATTGGGTTTATTGTTTTGTTATTTTCGTTTTCGCTACACTTATTAAATAAGGGGCAAGGCATTCGCTCATAGCCTTGTTCTTAAGCATTCGACTTAGGTTCTATTAATATGACAGACGCAAATAAAAGCCAATTAGGGAAAGGGACCGTTTACGACAGTCCATATGATCCGGGTTTGTTGTTCCCACTTTCAAGAGTTGAAAATCGGGCTAGTTTGGGTTTATCTTCTGATTTGCCTTTTCATGGAGAGGATTTGTGGACGTGTTATGAGCTCTCCTGGCTCGATTTACAAGGTAAACCGTGTGTTGGTATAGCCTATTTCCGTGTTCCCGCTAATAGCCCTTTTATGATCGAATCAAAGTCATTCAAATTGTATTTGAATTCGCTTAATCACAAAAATTTTGAAAATATTAAGGTCTTAACAAAAACCTTGGTTGATGACTTGTCTAAAGCGGCTGGTATGTCTGTATCTGTAAGTGTTTGTGATGTGCGTGATGCGCTGACTCTAAATGGCGCTAATGAAAAAAGATTTATGTGTGTTGATGACTTGCCTGTTAGTGGTTTTGAATATCAACCAAATGCGAATCTGCTAAGCTTGGATAAAGCGGTTGGTGGTATACATGAGGGTTTTTTATGTTCACATTTATTACGTTCTAATTGCCCCGTGACTGGGCAGCCCGACTGGGGGACGGTTTTTGTTCGATATCGAGGGCAGAAAATTAATCATGAAAGTTTATTGCGCTATATTATTTCCTTTAGACAATGTCAGGATTTTCACGAGCATTGTGTAGAGCAGATCTTTATCGACATCTTAGAGAAATGTGCTTGTGAATCATTGAGCGTTTATGCTCGCTATACACGTAGGGGAGGTTTGGATATCAATCCTTATCGAGCAACGCTAGACTGGTCCGCGTCAGCGAGTGACATTCGAACCAGTAGACAGTAAGGCGTTTGAACGCTTACTCGTCCTTCAATTTGTCAACTACGCGTTCTAAAGCTCGCATGATTGGTTCTTTATCTTTTTGCGTTACTTTGTCAGTGTCAATATACATCGCAAAACCTTGAGTTTCATGTTCAATGAAGCTCTGGCCTGAGCCAATGTCACGTCTGAAATCGACTATCTGGTAAATAGGAACGGGACGTGCAAAACCCTTTACCGTAATTTCTCCTTTGTCACGGCACATGACTTTATCTTTGACAAGCGAGAAGGTCTCGTAAGAAATTAGAATTTCGCCCGGTTCAGAAAGTGCTTCCAGTCGTGAAGCCAAGTTAACTTCTTTTCCGATAATCGTGTAATCCATTCGGTTTTCAGCGCCAAAATTACCTACAGTTGTGTAACCCGTACTAATACCTATTCGAATTTGAAGCGGTGTTTTAATGCCTTGGCTTTGCCATTTTTGACGTAATATTTTCATATGCTTACGCATTTCAATTGCCATGGATACACAGGCTAGAGTGTCTTCTTTTGCGCCTCTACTAGTGGGGTCACCAAAGAAAATCATGATGCTGTCACCTATAAACTTATCAATCGTACCGCCATATTTTAAAGCAATTTGGGACATCTCATTGAAGTAAGTATTCAGCAGCTCGGTTAAGCTCTCAGGCTCCATTTCTTCTGCTAACTCAGTAAACCCTTTGATATCAGAAAAGAATATGGCAAGTTTTTTACGCTGTGTTTCAAGTCGAACATCTCGTTCGCCAGTAAAGATAGATTGCCATACTTGCGGTGATAAATATTTCGCAAGTTTATGAGATAAAGAAATTGATAATTCACGTTGTTGCTGTATTTGAGATTTTGCTTTATGCAAGGCTTCTGCTTGTTTGTGTGTGTAATAGGCCGTAACAGAGACGAAAAGTACAGCGCCTAGTGCCGAAACGATTTTAAGTATGACGGGTGAGTTTCCGGCAAACTTAATGCCGAATATTAAAGAGAAAATAATAATTGATATAAGCATGACAAGGTGGCCGAGCAACCAGATCCTCATACTTCCAACAACAATAAAGCTGAAGCTTGCCATCAGTAGTGCAAATAAACTGGGAGTAACACTAAAGCTGTAAAGAACAACAATTAAGCCCGCTAATGCCCCATCAATTAAAAGTGTGTTTTCACGTGTTGCAATGCTTTGGTCTAGCTTAAAGTGTCGAATTATAAAGTAGAGAATGTGTGGCCAAAGCATTGAGATGGGAATTGCCCAAACTAGTCGTTCATCAAAGTGCCCTGTTAAAATGCCGGTCGCCATTGTAATGCTGGTAATAAGGTAGGCCAGAACGCGACCGTTGTAGGCCGGCATTACTGAAGGTGGCGAATCGATATTTGGAAGATTTTTTTGTGGAATCATATACTACATTTTTTAGTGTGCTTTAATAGGCACATCTAAACCCTAAAAGATGAAGGCCAGTCATTTTATGTTTATCTATTATGGTTAAAGCGCTTTGTGTAAAAGGCTGAAACAATGACTGATTTGGAAACTAAGCGCGTCAGATTATCAGTTCCTATAAGCGTAGACAAATTTTAGGTGGATTACTCTAATTAAAAGGATTATGGAATGAGCTCTGAAGTAATAGAATTAATGTGCAAGCGGGTTTCTTGCCCTAGGTTGGAATCTCCTGCTCCGTCATCTGATATTTTAGATAAAGTGTTTCAGGCAGGGCTTCGGGCACCGGATCATATGCTATTACGTCCATGGAGGTACTTGATTGTTCAAGGCGATGCCAGAGGCCGATTAGGTGAATTATTCTGTGACGCTGCGATATCAGACTCTACAGATTTAACGGAGGCTCAGCGTGAAAAGTATCGAGCAATGCCTTTAAGGGCGCCAATGTTAATAATCGGTATTGCCGAAAATCAAGTGCATAAAAAAGTACCTGTTGAAGAACAAATAGTTTCATGTGGTGTTGGTATGGGATATATGTTGCTGGCGCTTCAATCGGAAGGGTTTGGTGGTATGTGGCGAACTGGGCCTATGGCAAAGCATTCGGTTGTGAAGCAGGGCTTAGGTGTTCAGTCACATGAGACCTTGGTTGGTTTTCTTTATGTAGGGACGCCTAAAGGAGAATTAAAACCGCTTCCCGAGCTAAAAACCTCTAATTTCTTTCATGAATGGAATTAGATATAGATACTAAGTAATTCAGATGGTTACTTTCTGTAGGCTTTAATCTATTTCGACGCGATACTGATTAAATAGTACATAATTTATGTGTAATCAGTATTACTGAATCTAAGTTTAAGAGTGAATCCGTAAATTTTGTCGGGTTGAAGCCTGACCACTATAGACCTGATCTAATATAAACCTAACAAACTCATCCCTATAACTGAAATACACCTTCTTTAAAATATCAAATAGTTGCTTCACTCTGAGGTGACTATACCTGCCAGCAATAAGACAAATTATTTATCAGTCTTCCGCTAGGAAATACATTGCCGTTATCAATTTATTCTATTTTTTTTAAGTTGTTGATATTAAATATAAATTACTTTTGGCACTGCAATTGCTAATAGATATTTAAATAAAAAATATAGCTGAATTGGCTGGCTATATTTGTTTCGAATGTTGTTTGACGCTAAAGCAGTTTGATCGATTTTAAAACGCAAACTTAGTGCCAGTATATCGAAATAAACAGGAGATAAAATGGCAATTTCATTTGAAAGCGCGCTTGGTATACATCAGAAAGCCCTTGAAGTAAGGGTTCAGAGAGCGGAAGTGTTGGCAAATAATTTAGCAAATGCAGACACTCCGGGTTTTAAAGCGCGCGATATAGATTTCAAAGCTGTTCTTGGTGGCGTGCAGGCAGGCCAGCAAGGAGAGCAATTAGCAATGGCGACCACAAACGGTAAACATTTGCCTCATGGCGGAAATAGTGGCGTGAGTGGAAGTGGACCGGATGAGTTGTTGTATCGCGTGCCTAGTCAGCCTTCTGTTGATGGTAATACCGTCGATACACAGGAAGAGGTTGCTGAATTTACCAAAAACACAATGCAGTATCAGGCTAGTTTTCAGTTTTTGAATGGAAAGTTCAAGTCTTTAAATAATGCCATTAGAGGTGAGTAACAATGTCATTAACGAATATATTTGATATTGCCGGTACAGGCATGGCAGCACAGTCGCTTCGACTGAACACCACGGCTAGTAATATTGCTAATGCGGATAGTGCAAGCAGTAGCGAGGGCGATGTTTATCGAGCACGAAAGCCTATTTTTTCAGCTATACAGCAAGATGTCATGTCACAGGCTTTGGGTGGCCAAGCGGGCGAGTTGTCTGCTTCTCAAGGGGTGCAGGTGCAAGGGATTGTGGAGAGTGATGCACCTTTAGATATGCGCTTCCAGCCTGATCACCCGATGGCAAACGAGCAGGGTTATGTGATGTATCCGAATGTAAATGTGGTTGAGGAGATGGCAGATATGTTGTCAGCCTCCAGAAGCTTTCAAACGAATGTCAGTATCATGGATTCAGCTAAAACCATGATGCAGCGATTATTAACCTTGGGCCAATAAGAGCGGAGTAAATTATGACAGATATTAGTACAACCAATTCCGCAAGTGATGTTTTAGGTGATTATCGTTATGAGCCAAAGACAAAAACATCTGGTGATAACGAGTTAGGTAAAAACCAATTCATGGAGTTAATGATTGCGCAAATGGAAAACCAAAACCCGTTAGAGCCGCAGGATAATGGTGAGTTTATCTCCCAGTTAGCCGAGTTTTCTTCGTTAGAAGAGATGCAGAAGTTGTCTGGAACGGTTGAAAGTTTTGCAACGCAATATCAGTCGACGCAAGCTCTACAGGCCTCGGCTATGGTTGGTAGGACAGTGTTGGTGCCGGGTACCGAGTCGCCTCTTGGGGCAGATGGCGCAATTAGTGGAGTTGTTGAGCTTCCAGAAAGTACCGGGGCATTAAAGGTGAGTATCTATAACGGCTCGGGTGAATTGGTAAATACTTTCAATATGGGGCAACAGGTTGCCGGTTCTGTGCCGTTTGTTTGGGATGGTACGAATAGTGAAGGTGAATATATGCCTTATGACCAGTATACATTTAAGGTTGAGGCAAATCAGGGTGGCGATATTAAGCAAATAAATACTTTGCTTTCGGCTAACGTAAATAGTGTTTCAATTGGGCAGAGTGGCGGTATTACGCTTAATTTGTCCGGCATGGGGTCTATTCCCTTGGAGAATGTACGTGAGATTAACTAGCTGCTATTTAGTGAAATGAATAAGTAGTCAGAGAAATAAATAAGCAATAATTCAGTGAAATTAAATAATTATTCAGTAGAGGTGTCGCATGACATTTAACGTCGCACTAAGTGGGTTGAGAGCATCCGCTACAGAGTTGGAAGTCACCGGTAACAATATCGCTAATGCGAGCACGGTAGGGTTTAAACTCTCTCGTGCAGAGTTTGGTGATGTGTATGCCAATAGTTTTTTTGGTGGCGGTGCTACCAGTACAGGTGACGGGGTCTCTGTTCAAAATATACGGCAACTTTTTAGTCAGGGAAATGTGAGCTTTACGGATAATAGTTTAGATTTGGCCATCACAGGGAACGGTATGTTTGTCTTGAGTGATCAAGGAGAGGCGAAATACTCAAGAGCAGGTCAGTTTGGTGTCGATAAAGATGGCTTCATGGTTAACAATACCGGGATGAGGGTTCAGGGTTTTCAGGCTGATTCTACCGGAACTGTGTCAGGTGTTTTGGGGGATTTGGTAGTTGAGGCGAGTGATTTACCGCCTGCTCGAACAACCAATGTTGAGGCAGTGTTGAATTTAGATTCCTCTGAAGAGACATTGACTCAGAGTGGCTCAACCGTGGACTCGGATGGTGTAAGTATTGGTGTGGTTCAAGCGGGTACGGGAAATGGCTATCTTACACAGACAGTTGATGTGACCTTTGCGGACGGTAGTACTTCGCAGGTGGTGACGGCAGCTGGTTCAAGTGCAGGGGCCATTGCTTCACAGTTTAGTGTGTTGGATGGAATTGATGCCTCTGCGAGTACCACAGCATCAATTTTGGCTGGTAGTTTTTCGAATGCATCTGGAACCATGAATATTACCTTGAATGGTATTAATTTCCAGCCTTCAGGTACGACTGTGACTCAGCAGTTAGCAGATTTGGGTACGAAGATTAATGCCTCATCATTAGTTGGGGTGACGGCGGTTATAGTCCCAGCTACGGGTGATTTACGAATTATTCAGGACCAAGGTGCTGATCTGGTATTTGGTTTTGCCGGTGGTGCAGCGGATGCCTTTGATGTTGAAGGTTCTGATGTTGTTCCAGTTTCTTTGACACTTAATGCAGGTCAAACGCAGGCTGCTGTAGGTGGTGCTATTAATATTGTTATGGATGACGGTGTTTCATTGGCTAATGCGAGCGCTACAACGCCAATTATTGCCGGTTTTACGGGCGCGCCTTTTATTAATAACCAGTTTTTGCCTTCTGATCCAGGAACGTATAACCATGCAACTTCAACAACTATTTATGATAGTTTGGGTAATTCGCATGTTCTGACTAAGTATTTTGTAAAGCAGCAAACTTCAGCTTCACAACCAAATACCTGGCAAATGCATGTGTTGATTGATAATCAGGATGTGGGGGATCCTCTGATTGGAACGGCGCCATCCAGAGCGACATATAATTTGGTTTTTAACCCGGATGGTACGACTAACACAGCTTTGACGGATAAAGTTTTGATCTCAAACTGGGATCCGATAGATGATGCCGGAAATCCTAATGGCGCATATCGGCCACAGAATGTTGTTGATGGTGGTGTGTTGCCAATAGACCCTGCCAATCCAAATTCAAACTTCGAGATAGATGTCACTTCTTTGACTCAGTATGGTAGTCCTTTTGCAGTGAATGATTTAAGTCAAAATGGTTTTACAACTGGTCGATTGGTTGGCTTGGATGTAGATCCGTCGGGTGTAATTTTATCGCGTTTTTCTAATGGTGAGTCATTGGTTCTAGGGCAGGTGGCTTTGGCGAACTTTAATGACGTGGAAGGTTTATCGCCTGATGGTTCTAGTACCTGGGTGCAAACCTTTGCCTCGGGTGACCCGATTGTAGGTGCTCCGGGAACTGCTTCCTTGGGGGTGTTGACCTCTTCCGCGGTGGAGCAATCGAATGTCGATTTATCTAATGAATTGGTTAACTTGATTGTTGCACAGCGAAACTATCAGGCTAACTCAAAAACGATAGAAACAGCTGATACGATCCAGCAAACGATATTAAATATCTAGTCTTAAGTTTAGTTTTGTAGTTTTGGCGTGTTTTCTGCTTGTAGTTTGTTATCTGAAATAATGTCGGGTTACTAAAGGTTTGTGCTTTGGGTAAAACCCGACCTACATAAAAGGTTGTAGTATGGATAAGGCACTTTATATCGCCATGAGTGGCGCTAAGCAGAATATGTTGTCGCAGGCAGCGCATGCGAATAATCTTGCAAATATAAATACCACGGGTTTTAAAGAAGATTTTGCTCAAGCGCGTAGTATGCCTGTCTATGGTGACGGTTTACCGACGCGAGCTTATGCATTAAGCGAGCGCCCAGGTACCAACTTTCAGCAAGGGCCGTTAATTCAAACCGGTAATTCATTAGATGTAGCTTTAAAAGGTGAAGGATGGATTGCGGTGCAGACTGCAGATGGTTCAGAGGCTTATACTCGTGCAGGAAATTTAAGCATTGATGTGAATGGTCAGTTAAGAACCGGCGCTGGTTTACCTGTGCTTGGGAATGGCGGGCCGCTAGTAATACCGCCAGCGGCCACTGTTGAGGTGGGTGCTGATGGGACTATATCTGTTATACCGCTTGGTGGTGAGGGTTTGGCGCAAATAGATCGTATTCGCTTGGTTAACCCTGATTCTAATGAAATTGAAAAACGTGAAGATGGCTTGATCCATTTAAAAGATGGTATTGCTGAACCAGACTTTGATGCAAACGTACGTGTGGAGCAAGGTTTTTTAGAAGGCTCTAATGTTAATGCAGTATCCTCCCTTACCGATATCCTTTCTTTATCTCGTCAATACGAGCTTCAGGTTAAATTAATGGGCCAAGCTGATCAAAATAGTGAATCAGCGGCACGTTTGTTGCAGTTCTCTTAATAAGATCTGAAATCTGTCAAAAAAGCGGCATTTCATTGCTGCTTTTTTTGGCATCACTTCTCTGAATTATCAGGATAGTATCGGGTCGAATTGAATCGTTGTTCGAATTTCAGTTTGGAGAAAACCAATGCATCCAGCTTTATACATCAGTAAAACAGGGCTTAGCGCACAGGATACAGCGTTAACAACTATTTCAAATAATTTGGCCAATGTCAGTACCGTTGGCTTTAAGAAAGACAGTGCCGTTTTTCAGGATTTGATGTATCAAGTAAAGCGGGAGCCTGGCGGTTTAAACTCTCAAGACTCTCAACTCCCATCAGGTCTACAGCTTGGCACAGGGGTGCGCGTTGAAGGCACGACAAAACAATTCACTCAGGGTTCGATGGAAGTGACTGAGCAGGCATTGGATCTTGCGGTTAGTGGGCGCGGATTTTTCCAGATTCTCTTACCCGATGGCAGTACCTCATATACGCGTGACGGGCAATTTCAAGTTAACTCTGATGGCGAAATAGTGACCAATACGGGGAATCGCCTAGAACCTTCAATTACTGTCCCGGACAATACTGCAAATATTACTATTGGTGAAGACGGCATTGTGAGCGCCACGATTAACGGAGAAACAACCGCTCAGCAGGTGGGCCAAATAAATACCGTAGATTTTATCAACCCCCAAGGCTTAAAAGCGATTGGTAATAATTTATTCAGAGAAACTGAAGCCAGTGGTAACCCGCAATCAGGTACCCCAGGCTTGAGTGGGTTTGGTGAAATTAAGCAAGGCATGCTTGAGTTATCGAATGTTGAAGTGGTTGAAGAGCTTGTCAGCATGATTACCACGCAGCGTGCTTATGAAATGAATTCAAAAGTTGTTTCTACAGCAGATCAAATGCTGCAGTACATTACGCAGAATTTATAAGACTCTACGTATACATATTAAGAGCAAATTATTAGCAATAACAGGAGGACTTATGACAAATAGATTATGCAAAAAAATTATATTTTTTGGCTCTGCACTTGCCATGATGTTAGTCCTACAGGCGTGTAGCACGATTACGCGAGACCGACCAATACCTAATGATCCAAATTTTGCGCCTATACCTGCAGAGTCTCTTAAAATGGGCGGTATGGTGACGGGTTCTATCTATCAAACATCAAGAAACTTCAGTTTTTATGGTGATCAGGTCGCGATAAATGTTGGTGATATTTTGACGGTGACGCTTGAGGAGAATACCAGCTCCTCCAAAAAAGCAGACACAAGTTACGATAAAGATGACGAAATTGCTTTTAATGAAGCCACTATTTTAGGCAACCTGATTAGTAAAAAAGGTCTTAGTTTATTGACTGACCCCAGCTTCGAACGTGCATTTGATGGTAAAGCATCCAGTGATCAGAGTAATAGTTTGCGTGGCAGTATCTCTGTCACCGTATCAGAAGTCCTGCCGAACGGTGTCTTGCGAATTCAGGGTGAGAAATGGTTGCGTTTAAATCAAGGTGATGAATATGTGCGGGTAACCGGACTGGTTCGTCCACAAGATATTGGCACAGATAATACGATTCCTTCTTCAAAAATTGCAGATGCCCGTATTGCTTATGGTGGAACCGGTGAATTTGATGAAGTGAATCGACAAGGCTGGTTGTCGCGCTTCTTTAACAGTGAGTGGTGGTTCATGTGAGACAAAACAAACTGCCTATATCATTGTTTTCAAAACAGTCTGGCTTGATGGTCTTAGCATTTTTCCTAATAAGTTTTGATCTCAGTGCTGACCGATTGAAAGACATTGCGAATGTCCAGGGTGTGCGTTCTAACCAACTAGTTGGTTATGGTTTGGTTGTTGGTCTGGATGGTACAGGTGATAACACACCCTTTACTAGTCAAACATTCAGAAACTTAATGACAAAATTCGGTATTACTATTCCTAATGGTGTTGACCCAAAGGCGAAAAACGTAGCGGCGGTTTCTATTCATGCAGAGCTGCCTCCCTTTGCAAAACCAGGGCAGAAAATTGACATAACAGCTTCTTCGTTAGGTGATTCAAAAAGCTTGAGGGGCGGGAGTCTAATCATGACGCCACTTAAGGGGGCTGATGGTCGTGTTTATGCAATGGCACAGGGAAGCTTAATTGTTGGTGGTTTTGGTGCAGAAGGTGCTGATGGTTCTTCGATCAAAGTTAATGTGCCGAGTGTTGGCCGTATTCCTAATGGTGCAACGGTTGAATTATCAATACCGTCCCCTTTTCACAGAGGTGATACTTTAACGTTTGATCTCCATCGCGCAGACTTTACAACAGCCATGAATGTTACTTCCCGGATCAATGACTTACTGGGTCCAAGTACGGCTTTTGCGCAGGATGCCTCATCTATTACCGTAAAAGCACCACGCGATGCATCACAGCGGGTGAGTTTTCTTTCTATGTTAGAAAACTTGAATGTTGAAACGGGAGAAGAAGCGGCAAGGGTCGTTATTAACTCGCGTACAGGCACGATCGTTGTGGGGCGAAATGTTAAAGTGCTTCCAGCAGCTGTAACACACGGTAGCTTGTCAGTCACGATTACCGAGACTCCCACAGTGAGCCAGCCAAATCCTTTGGGGGATGGTGAAACCGTTGTTGTACCTCGTTCTGATATTAGTGTGAATCAAGAGCCTGGTCGTATGTTTCAGTTTGGCCCTGCTGCGACACTTAGCCAGATAGTTCAGGCAGTAAATCAAGTGGGGGCTGCGCCAGGCGATATTATGGCGATTCTTGAAGCCTTGAAACAAGCTGGCGCACTCAAAGCCGACTTGATCGTGATATAGGAGGAAATGATGAACTCAAATAACCTCTCATCACTTGGTCAAGGGTCTGGATTCGATAATTCGTCGAAATTATCTGACTACAACAACTTGAGTGGTCTCCAGTCTATTAAACATCAGGCTAAATCGGATAAAGAAGGTGCACTAGATGCGGTAGCGAAGCAATTCGAATCAGTCTTTGTGTCTATGATGATTAAAAGCATGCGTGATGCGAACAAAGGTTTTTCAGAAGGTAATTTATTACAGAGTTCAGAAAGTGACTCTTATCAGCAAATGTTCGACAGTCAATTAGCCGTAAGTTTATCTAATGATAAAGGTATTGGCTTAGCTGAGGTGATTAAGCGTCAACTATCTAAAGGTGTCTTAGGCGCCGATGCAGACCGTGAACCAAAGTCTTTTAACTTGAATCAATCGTTCAGCTTAGATGACTACTCTCGTCGTTCATTTTCCCCTCGTTTGAACGCAGATAGTATTCAGCAAACCGTTGTGAAAGTTGAAAATAGTTTAAGAAATATATCCGGTGAAGGTAATGAGAAAGCAATTGAGCTAGCGCATGAAATTGATTTCTCAAGCCCGGACAAATTTATTCAATCCCTTTACCCTTATGCCAAAAATGTAGAGCAGGAAACAGGCATTGATGCTCAAGTCATGTTGGCGCAATCTGCGTTAGAGACTGGCTGGGGTAAGCATCAAATTTTGAAAAAGGATGGTTCGCCAAGTTTTAATTTATTTGGTATTAAAGCACAGCAGGGTTGGGAGGGTGAGTCAGCTGAAATTACCACGACGGAATACCGTGGTGGTTTGGCAATGAAAGAGCAGGCTAATTTTCGCTCCTATGATTCATACGGAGATAGCTTTAAAGACTATGCGAAATTCTTGAAGAGTAATGAGCGTTATCAATCAGCACTAGAGCACCTTGATGACCCTAAAGAGTTTGCTATGGCTTTGCAGGACTCTGGTTATGCCACCGATCCGAACTATGCGAATAAAATTAACCGAATCATGGACAGGTATATTGATAGTACTGTCGGAAATAGCATTGAAAGTGAATTCAATCTAGGTAACTCAAAGTGAGCGGGGAGGTAACTAATGGCTGATTTAATTGGAATAGGTTTATCTGGTTTACGCTCACATCAGACCGCGCTGTCGGTTACCGGTAATAATGTTGCGAATACCAATACGCCAGGTTATAGCCGTCAACAAGCCATCTTTACAGATAATAAATCTCTTTTAACTGGTGCAGGGTATGTTGGCCAGGGCACATCAATTGAGAATATTACGCGTATCTCTCAGGACTTTATCATTGATCAGGTACGAGCGGACACCACTGTATACAACGAACGAAATGCCTTATTAACGCAGGCTGAAAGTGTTGATAACTTACTGGCAAGTACTACGACAGGCTTAACGCCTGCGATGAGCAAGTTCTTTCAGGCATTCCAGGGGGCTGCAGAAGACCCAACCTCTATTCCTCAGCGTCAGCTGCTACTGACCCAATCTGAAGGTTTAGTTTCTCGCTTTCATTCATTAAATAACAGGCTAAATGCACAAGTAGAGAATATTGAGCTTGAATTAAAAGCAGCCGTATCATCTATTAATAGTTTGTCTCAAAGTTTGGCCGAGTTAAACCAATCAATCGCTGTCGCGACAGGTGCTGGCCAAGGCAGCTTACCTAATGACTTGCTTGACACGCGTGATGAAGCATTAAGGCAGCTTGCTGAACTTGTTTCTGTTTCTACCTTTGCCCAAGGGTCTGATGGACAAGTGAGTGTATTCATTGGTAACGGCCAGCCACTTGTAGTGGGAAGTGTCGCGGCAAAGCTTGATACGGTCTCAAGCCCTGCTGATTCAAGTCGTTTGGATATAACGTTATCTGTCACAGGGTCTCCTCAGATAGTGAGTGGTGAGTTAAGTGGTGGAAAAATTGGTGGTTTACTTGAATTTCGTGATAACAATTTAGCTGATGCGATTAATAGCATGGGGCGAATAGCGATTGTTTTAGCCGATACCATTAATGATCAGCACACACTGGGGATGGATTTAGAGAGTAATCTGGGGGGATTGTTTTTCGACGATGTGAATGCTGAAGCTTTAGCGCGTAGTCGTGTCTTTGGTAATAATGAGAATGTAGGTGTTCTTGATCATGTTCTTCGCATTAATATCACTGATTCAAGTTCCTTAACGACCGATAATTATGAGCTCAAATTTGAAGGGCCGTCGGATAGTGATTTTGTCATTGTTCGTGCCAGTGATAATGAGGTGGTCTTGAAATCCATTCTACCTGGGATATACCCAGCAAATGTAGAGATTGATGGCTTTCAAGTGCATTTTGAAGCGGGTACTTTTAAAGTTGGTGATCGTTTTACGATTCAACCGACTAAAACAGGCGCCTCAGATATTGCATTAAATATCGATCGTGTAGAAGAGGTCGCTTTAGCATCGCCAATTCGCGCGATTGGGGATATTGGGAATACCGGGAATGCCAATATCAGCCTTGGCACAATGCTGGATGTCATCAACCCCATTACAGGGCAAGCAATACCAATATTAGAAACACCCGGGCAACTAAGTCCGCCATTGATGATTCGTTTTGTGACAGATACGATTTACGAAGTGCTGGATGCAAGTGACCCGGCAAACTTAGTTCCTTTGACGCCACCTGTTAATAATCAGCAATATAATTTGGGTATTACCAATACATTATTCACTGATGATCCTGGTGAAACTGTTATTAAGGCGACAGGGGCTAACTCGTTAACGGTTCCTGCTCCAATACCCAGTGCGGGACCTTTAGTGAATGGTTTTGGTGCTCAAAACTTATCTGTTTTATTTCGTGATATAGACACAGGTGTGGTGACTGCGCAAACTGTAGCAATTGCAGCGAATAGCTCAGCCTCATCCATAGCTACTTCATTGAAAGGATTGCCGGGAATTCAGGCTACTGCTTATACACAAGTTCGATTAGACAATTTTGTTGATAATGGCGACCCAACACCTTTGGGAGTGGAAATAAATGGCGAGGTATTAACCATTCCTGGTGGGGCGACTTTCGGCCCGGATGCCTTAGCAGATGTTATTAATAGTAATACCAACCTGCAAGATTTAAATATTTATGCAGTAAGCGATGGTGTAAGTCTAGAGATTTATGCCTCCTCCGGTGAGGATATTGAGGTTGTCGTCAGTGGTGTTGGAGATAGCATTGATGTTAGTAAAATCGACCCGTATAGCCCGGGGGCACCGGCACTGAATACTCAAACAGTCAATTCAGGGCAGGGAGTTGCAGTGGGTGGTGCCATTGATGTGGTTTTGTCGAATGGTGTGAGTTTTACTTCAAATGTTTCATCTGTGTTTGAGCAAGCTCCTGTCGCGCAATCCACCTATTTAGGTTTTCAGTTTGAGTTAAAGGGAGAGGCTAAAAAAGGAGATAGCTTCACGATTGATTATAATGCCGGTGGTGTGTCTGATAACCGGAATGCCTTAGCGATTTCGGCCATGGAGGGGCAAGGGAATGTTGCAAATGGTGTGATTACTTATGGCGACGCCTATGCACAAATTATTGAAGAAATCGGTACGGTCACAAATAGAGCACGATTAGATACTGAGTCGGCAAAAGCGCTGCTGGATCAGTCTGTTAATAATCGAGAATCTATTTCGGGGGTGAATCTCGATGAGGAAGCAGGCCGGTTGATTCAATATCAATCTGCTTACAATGCTTCAGCTCAGGTAGTCTCTATTGCCAGAGAATTATTCGACACTTTATTGGCAACATTCAGATGATTTTAGTTTGTCTTGTTAAGGCTTAAGTAGGAAATTTCTATGAGAATTTCAACACAACAGTTATTCAATCGTGGTCTTGAACAAATACAAGATGTTACTGCGCAACAACAAAAGACGCAGTTACAATTGTCTACTGGTAAAAAGGTATTAACACCAGCTGATGATCCCGTTGCTTCAACACGAATCCTTGAGTTAAACCAGGAATTAGCCATCAATAAGCAGTTTCAGCGAAATGTGGAGTTAGCCGATGGCCGGTTGAAATTACAGGATGATTTACTGGGAAGTGTTGATAGTGTTGTTCAGCGTATTCGAGAGCTAGCCATAGCTGCCGGGAACGGTATTTTAAGTTCAGATGATTTGTCTTCAATTGCGTCGGAAGTTGAGGAACGTCTTGATCAGCTAGCGGGTTTGCTTAACTCTCAAGATGCTAGTGGAGAATATGTATTCAGTGGTTTTCAGGGGGGAACCCAACCATTTCAGAAAAATGTATCGGGGGCTTATACTTATCAGGGGGATGATGGGCGTCGTTTCGTGCAAGTAGAGCAAAGTGTTTCGATTGCATCGACTGAAAATGGCAAACAAATATTTCAAGATATCCCTGTAAATGAAAATACCTTCTATACCTATGCTAGTAACACAAACCAATCTGTTCCTACTGCTCAAATTACGGCAGGGCAAGTGATTGATCAGGAAATCTATGATGCTTTTTACCCTGAAGATCTAACCGTTACGTTTAACTCAGCATCCGATTTCAGTGTGACAGAATCATCGACAGGAAGAGTGGTTGCAGCGAGCTTACCTTACTCGGCAAACTCCCCTATCGTCGTAAATGGTGTTCAATTTGAAATCACAGGGACTCCTGTTGCAGGGGATGATTTCTTTGTTGCATCATCCGAGAAGCAAGGCGTGCTTACAACGGTTGAAAAGCTTGTTTATGGTTTGAGGAATTTTAATAATTCAGCATCTGGAAGAGAAGTGTTTTCGAATGTTGTTAACAGCGCAATTGGAAACCTGGACAGTGCTGAAACCTCTATTCTCGAAGCAAGGAGTCAAATAGGTGCGCGTCAAAATACGATGGAAACGACTGCAGAACAATTGAAAGATGTTGAAATTCTGACAAAAGAAATCTTAACAAAGATCGAGGCAGTAGACTATGCTGAGGCCGTTAGTTTGCTATCTGTTCAGCAATTTACATTAGAAGCGGCTTACTCTTCTTATTCGAAAGTGACTTCTCTGTCGTTGTTTGATCGTTTGTAGTTTTTGTCTGCTTACTTGAGTGTTCACTTAAGCGCGTAACACATGCCTGAAGAGCGTTACTGATACGAGTTTGGTCTCTTATCATTGCCAGTTTTGGCCAAGTTGAAGATTCACCCATCTTAAGTAAATAATCTCGCTCACCCTCATTTGGATTAATCATAAACTTCAGATACCAACTTGGTGGAAAGTCAGGGTGGAGGTTTATATCGCCTAAATAATCCTGATCAAAAAAAAATGAAGCATGGTTTAACCAAGACCGCCAGGGTTGTTTAGGAAGTCTGCGTCGCGCAACTTTTAGTAGAGTATTTCCTTGGGCATAAGCTGAGGTAACAGCGATGTCTTTAAATGTTGCTATCAAGCCTGTTTGTTGTCGATGTGAGATAAAAGGCACTATATGGGGGTTTGCCTGACTTACGATAAAGTAATTGACATTATTTAATCGACTGATACGTTGTCTTGGAATATCGCTGGCAAAGGACCCGTCCACCCAAAGTTCCCCTTCTAAGTAAGGTACTATTTTTCCTTGCGGTGGTCGTTCTTCTAATTGGCTTGGAGGAAATAAACCAGGTACAGAGCATGAGGCTTTTGCAGCAGAGTAAATTAATACATTCGGTGTTGTTTGATGGTTAAGAATGCGCGGTTTCAAACCAGTTCTGGCGGGTGAAACTGTAATACTAACTTCTCGGCCTGTTCGATCGAATGCTTCCTTAAACGTGTAATTTCCGATATTTGTTTCTAGGCACTGTTGTAGTTGTTGAGGGTCAAGTAGTGCTTTGTGTGACCAGACGGAAGTGATTGATAAGCGTTTTAAGGGTTTATAATGGCTCTTCTCGGGAGTGCTCAGAATCGCTTTCAATTCATGGTCGTGATGGCAGGCGACCATTCCTGCTGCAATAGAGCCCATGCTTGTGCCTGATATTATATTTGGCAGTAAGTTTTGGTTAAGTAGTGCGCTGACTACACCTACATGGTAAATGCCAAAAGTTCCGCCACCACTTAACATTAATGCTGGGCGGCCAAAGTTCTTTTCTGCCTGTGAAAGCAAAGCTAATTTGTCATGCTCATTAATACCTGGTATCGGTTTGTCACAAAGGGTGTTCAGGGCAAGTATAACTAAATTAAGGTAGTGCTCTATGAGTTTTTTAGTACCAGAAAGTGCGTGTTGATAAAGTTGAACTTCTCCTAACTCACCAAGTGTTCTGTGCAGGCTTTCTTTAATAAAGAATGCTAGCTCGTGATAATTTTTGTCACGGAGCAATGCTTGAAGTTTAATAATATGCTCTTCAAGCAATTGATATGGGTAATCAGCTGAACTCTCGCAATTACGCCATGCTTCCATACCTGTTTTTAGATCAATTTTAGTGGCTATTTCTAGCCACTGTTGGTAGTTATCGCACTGTTTAAGCTGCTGGTGAAGTTGGCGTAATGAACTCAAATTAATCGTATTCCCATGGAAGATAGTTATCAGCGAACATTAAGCGGCCTTGAGCTTTTTATTACGACGCTTTTGTATAACTTGAAGCTTGGTAACTTCTGCTGTTTTCTCTCTATTAAATAAACGACCAATTTTTTGGCTGATAGAATCAGGAACTGAATATTTGACAATATTGCTTGCCACCGTTTTCAGCATAGGAGCCATTTTTCCAGTCTGATAGGGGATGCCATAACGTTCACAGATTTCTTTTACCTGTGGGCCCATTTCACGATAACGCCATGCTGGTAAATCAGGGTATAAGTGATGCTCTACTTGGTGGCTTAAATGGCCGCTCATAATATGAACTAACAGGCTACCTTCAAAGTTACTTGAACCTAATATTTGCCTTAAATACCACTGTCCCTTTGTCTCAGCTTCCATTTCTTGCTCAGTAAATGAGTAGTTTCCATCAGGTAAATGACCGCAATAGATAACGGAAAAGGCCCATAAGTTTCTGATCAATTGAGCAGAAATATTGCCTGCTAAAACTTTAGGTGCCATTGGCCCGGCTAGAAGTGGATAGAATACATATTCTTTCATGCCTTTTTGAGTCGACTTGAAAAGATATTCTTTTAGCTCTAGCAGCAACTCTTTCTTAGGTAGTAGATCAGCATGCTCATCTTGCTTTAACCATTCTGGCAGTATGTATTGGGTGATTTGCAGGTCATATAATGCAATGGCATGCTCAAAAAATACAGCGCTGATCGGGCTAATGATTGGCTGAAATAAGTGGATCGGTTTCCACTTGATGTCATCAGAAACTCTAAATAGTCCAAAGCCAAAGTCAGTATCTTTGCCCACTACATTTGTATAGGCGTGGTGATGATGATTGTGTGCCTGTTTCCAATTCTTTGCTGTGCCCGTCATGGTCCATTCATAGTCTGAATTGAACTTCTCGTCTTTCATAAAATCATACTGGCCATGAATGACGTTATGACCGATTTCCATATTTTCCAGAACATGTGCGGCACTTAAGCTGGCTACGCCTAATGACCAGCTAATGGGGTCAAGGCTGAAGTGAATAAGTAAGCGCCCTGAAATTTCTAAATATCGCTGCATCTCAATAATATTTTGAATATGATTAATGTCATCCTTGCCCATTTTAGCTTCAATAGAGTGACGTAAATCATCGAGTTCTTTTTGAAAATCATTGATCTGTTGAGATGTAAGGTTTGGTTTATTCATGGTGTTCGAGCTCATTTTAAAATCCTTGTAAATCGATATTTAGAGTTCAATTTCAGTGGCTGTTTTAGCAACCGAAACACAAGGCAAAATATAATCACCTGCGCTTGTTGACTCTTCACCAGTAATTAGATTGACAGTCGTACCAGATGTTTTTTTACAACGGCAGGAGCGGCAAATCCCGGTGCGGCAAGCTGCTGCGGGCTTTAATCCTGCTGATTCAGCTTCTTCTAAAATAGTTTTTGAAGGACTTGATTGAATAACTCCTTCTAGGGAGGTAAAGCTTATTTCAGCGGAATACCCTAATAGGGTGGAGGAACTAAGATCTGCCGTAAAATTTTCAAGGTGCAATTGTGAGGGCTCGAATTTCAACTTATCAAGTATTTCAGCGGTCGCTTTCATAAATGTTTGTGGTCCGCAAAGATAAATTTCTCGCTCGAGAATATCGGGTGCGATACTGGATAATTGTTTTCTGCTAATGCGTCCTTTATGAACTGAGCTCGTTGAAAAGGATGATGGGGCATCTATATCGCGTTCAAGGGAAAAGTGAATGTCTATATTTTCATGAGTGTTAGATAGCTGTTCTAGTTCATCATGGAAAATTATGTCATTAGGACTTTGTGAATAATTCAAGAAAACAATGTCACTACGATTTCCAGCTTCTGCCAAGTAGCGAAGCATTGACATAAGAGGTGTTACTCCGCTTCCAGCAGAAAGCATGAGAATTTTTCCGGCAGGCTGGTAGGGTAATACAAAATTACCTTGAGGCTGACTGACTTTAATTTGCCCACCTTCTTTTAAATTCTCAAATAACCAATTTGAGGCTAAACCTTCATTTACACGTTTGATTGTGATTGAAAATTCATCTGTCTGCTTGGTACTAGAAAAATTTCTAGGGCTAGAAGATAAGGTGTAAGTACGTTTGACTGCTTCACCATTGATACCAAACTCAATATTAATATGTGCGCCTGCTTTGTATTGATTTAGCGTTTTTTCCGATCTAAAAAAATAGCTTTTAGTGTCATGTGTTTCTAGTACAGTGTGGATAAGTGTTGCAGAAATATGAGGTAAAACGCCATCGTTTGTCGACTGTGTGGTTTGGTGGTTATGATCGTTTACGGTGTGATCTTTAAGGTGTGAAATGATTGATTTCAAACTTTGGTTTAATGTTTCAGGTAAGGTACTAATAGTGTTTATTGTGTTGAGTGTTATGTTCATGTTTTAGCCCTATCATCTTGTTTCTGTGTACACGTGTATTCTTTTGATGATGTTAATGTTTCAGTGTACATCTGTCAACTAAGAAGGTGGTTAAGTTGACAATATGTTACAAAGTTTATAAAAGGAGGCTAAAAGTGAGGCTTTAGTATATGTGTATGGCAGTATGGCTGTGTTTTTTATTGCTTTAATATAGGCGGGAGAAATTGGTTATATTATATTTTTTTTATGATTGTGGGTTTTAGTGTTCGGGTGTGTTGTTGGTTGGCGTTGTTTTTTCTTTTTGGTTCCAAACTGAAATTTGGTCACGTCCATTATGCTTAGCCTGATACATGGCAATGTCTGCATGGTGAATGAGTTCTTCGGCGCTTTTGGTTGGCGCTTGGGATAAGCTTGAAATACCAAAGCTTGCAGTGATGGAGATCTGTTGGTGGTTTGAATTTAGGCTAGTGTGGCGAAGTTCATCGCATAAAGACTGGGCAATTATAATCGCTTCTTTCAGAGGGGTATCTACGAGTAAAATAATAAATTCCTCTCCACCAAAGCGTGCGATCAAATCGCCAGAGCGGGTGACTTTATTTTTAAAGACTAAAGCAACATTGCGTAAGCAATCGTCGCCAGCTTTATGTCCGTATGTGTCATTTACTGTTTTGAAGTAATCGATATCGCACAATATGGCGGAGAGGTCGCGATTGTGTCGAGTCGCTCGTTTATACTCTACATCCAGTCGAGCTTCAAAGTGCCCGCGGTTAAATAATGTTGTGAGGGCATCGGTGGTTGATGCTAGCTCTAAGCGACTGTTGGCGCTTTCTAATTCTACCAATGCTTTTTGCATAGTCTTGGTACGCTCTTCAACCTTTAATTCAAGTTGGTCGTTAGCGAATATCTTCGCTTGGAGTAATTGCTCTTGTGATTGGCGAGCAATTTTTTCACTTTCGAGTGATGAGTCCTGAGCGAAAATTCTTAATTCTTTCTCTCGATTAAATCTATTAGCTAGTGCAAAAGAGAGTAGCGATACTAGCAAAACAACGCCAATTTGCCCTGCATTGTTCGTCCAGAAGTTAGCTGAGATAAAGCCAAACTTTACAGCGCCTAAAATGGTGATACCTATAAATGTTGCGGTCCATGCTAAGCAAAAATAGCGTGCATCAGGGTCTCCTCGGAATAATGATACGTAGCCTAATATAAGCGACATGCTGCAAGTGAACATGGTTATTGCGCTGGTTAGTCTGATTGTGAAGCTATAAGGGATGAGAAAAGTAAGTAGTAATAATGTGCCGGATATGAAGGCAATAACTGACATGACCTGGTAGGCAAAAGGGTTACGCTCCTTAAGCTTCAAAAAAGAAATCATGAGCATAAGAACACTTAAATTACTTAATGCTATAAAGGTAGAAATTGAAAAGCTATTCCATTCGAGCTGGTTTGGCCATAGGTAAGCAAATCCATAGCCTTTCAGGCAAATTTGGAAAAATAGATATCCAAAAGAAAAGCTAACATAGTATAAGTAATTGATATCTTTGATTGAAAAAAACAACAAGAGATTATAGATCACCATGATGCCAATAATGCCAGCCCAGATTCCTTGTAGGAAATGCTCATCAGCAGTCGCGTTTGCATGTTGCTCAGGTAGCCATATTGTTAGGGGGGCTTCGACGGTACCTGCTGAAGCGACGCGCATATAAATGAGGTTGTCGCCTGCAGATAGCTCAAAAGGCATAACAAAATTTTGATGTTGGATTGGTCTGGATGAAAAAGGGTATTTATCTCCCACTAAGTGCTGTTCTTGGATTTGGTCGTTTTTAACACGATATAACTCGATGTCATCTAAAAACGGAATGGGCAGCTCAATGTAAACTGCATGTGGGTTTTCGTTTTCGTTGTAGATATTAAATTTGAACCAATAAGCGGTATCGGTAAATCCAAAATTTGGGGATATCCGTTTTATATTTTTCCAGTCAAGGAAAGAACTATTGGGTGAGTTTTGAGTGTTGTGTTTGATTTGTGCATTGTTAGTACGTGCATCACTTTGAAGAATAGAATTTATGTTCTCAAGATGTTCAGGATCTTTTAAATATAGCATATTGGCGCCCACTGCAATGGGGGTCAATACGTCAGGGGAAAAATTAACAGTAGGTGTTGTAACGGTGCTGCTATTTGCCCAGCTTAGGCTAGAAAGTAGTATGAGTATTAATGTCTTGAATAAAACGAAAGCAATTTTATGCACTGACAAGCCTGATGTTTTTGAAGAGGGTGTTGTAACTGTTTTAAGTATAGGCAAAACTTTGAGTTTTGCTGGAATTAGTTAGAGATATCCAGGCTGACAGGGCAGTGATCAGAGCCAAGGATGTCATTTAAAATATCTGCATCTTGTATTTGTTTTGTTAGGCTGGCTGAGATTAAAAAGTAATCAATTCTCCAGCCTACGTTTTTAGTCCGTGCACCAGCGCGATAGCTCCACCAGCTGTATTTTACTTTCTCAGGATGAGTGTGGCGGAAAGTATCAATTAGGTTGGCTTTAATATAGTTATCTAGTCCGTCAATTTCTGCTTGTGTATACCCTGCGCTTTTATTGTAATTCGGTTTTGGTCGTGCCAGATCAATATCGCGGTGGGCGACATTTAAATCTCCACACACAATGATGGGTTTGATTTCTTCTAATTTCTTAATATATGTCAAGAAATCAGCATCCCACTGTTGGCGGTATTCTAAGCGTTTGAGTTCGCTTCCTGAGTTTGGAGTGTAGACAGTAATAAGGAAAAAATTTTCAAATTCTGCGGTGATGACTCGACCCTCGGTATCGTGTTCCTCAATGCCCATATCATATTGAACGCTAATGGGTGCTTGTCGCGTTAATATTGCGGTTCCTGAATAGCCTTTTTTTTCTGCAGAATTTCGGAAGAGGTGGAAACCTTCGATTTCTTTTAACGCTTCAGTGACCTGTTCATCTTGAGCTTTTGTTTCTTGTAGGCATAAAATGTCTGTTTGCATGCTATTGAGCGAAGTGATGAATTCTTTTTTCATGACTGCACGGATGCCGTTGACGTTCCAGGAAACTAAGCGCATAAAAAGCCTTTATTTTCTATAAGTTATTCGTAAGGGGCTCAATAATGATCGAAATAGAATTCAGGAGAGCCTAAGTGGGGGCAGTGTATGGTATTAGTGTCGAAAAGTGTACTCGGATGTTGAATTCTAGGCTAGGCTACTTCGATTAAAGAAGTAGCCTAGTTAAGTATCTTTTAATAAGAGTTTGAGTCTTAGTTTGTTTTTAGAGCTTCATGTTGTTCGGGTTTGAGGCGTGGACCATACTGACTAACGACTTTTGCAGCGGCAAGATTGGCTAATACTGCGGCTTCCGGGAATGTTTTTCCGGCTGTAATTGCATATAAAAAAGCACCAGCAAACATGTCTCCAGCGCCATTTGTGTCGATTGCTTTTACTGAATTGCCTTCAATGCGTGAAAGTGTTTCTCCGTCAAAGACTAATGCGCCTTCTTTTCCCAGTGTAATTGCAAATGTTTTAGCGCTAAGCTTCATTTTCTCTGCTGCTTGCTCTATGTTTTCAGTTTTAGTCCAGCCGAGTGCTTCATCTTTATTGCAAAAAATTAAATCAACTTGCGAGCCGATCATTTCTTTTAATCCATCAGAAAAAAATTGCACCATGCCCGGGTCGGATAAAGAAATAGATGTTTTTACCTTGTTTTTCTCGGCAACTTCTCTTGCTTTAATTGCGGCTGCTTTCCCGCTTGGAGAGGTAACCAAATAGCCTTCCAAATATAAATACTCAGATTGCGCTATTGCTTCGTGGTCAAGTTGAGATTCATCAAGTGTTTCGCTGATACCTAAAAAGGTATTCATCGTTCGCTCTGCGTCAGGGGTAATCATAACGAGGCATTTTCCTGTTGTGCCAGCTGGCAAGGCATCTTTTTGGATGTTAACCCCGGCGGCTTGCGTATCATGATGAAAGAATTGACCATTTTCATCATTCGCTACTTTGCATGAGTAATAGGTTTTTGCGCCAAAATAGCTAGCGGCAATAATAGAGTTACATGCTGAACCACCGCTTGCTCGTTTGCTTCCAACTAAATGATCTTTCATCAGTTCCAGAAGTTCGCTTTGACGAGCTTCGTCAACTAGTGTCATTAAACCTTTTTCAATATTAGCTGTTTGTAGGAAGTCATCTGTGACTTCGATCTCTGTATCGACGAGTGCGGCACCTAAGCCATATACATGATATTGTTTCATTGAATTTTTTCTTCTGATAGATGTTAGAAAAGTTTGTTGTGAGATTATATATGTCTAGAAATCAGAAATGCAAAGTTGTTATGGATTATTGAGAAGGGGTAGGGTGAATGGGTATTTATATAGTTAAAAAATAGCTGTTTAGGTGGTGGTTGTGTATGAATGTGTGGCAGTGTTAAGGCGGTTATAAATCAAGAAGGGGATTTAAATGCATCGTATGGATAAAAGTGTTTGGGTGCTAATGCTGGCGGGGGCTTTAGGGTTGTGTGTGGCTCCGATGGTTGTGTTTATTGGTGGGATTATCGGTTCGGCACTTGCACCTAGGGTAGAGTTGGCGACTTTGCCTGTCGCTTTTTTAGTGATTGGTACTGCATTTTCGGTGTTGCCTGTCACGCGCTTAATGCAGTTATTTGGGCGTAAGCGCGTGTTTGTTTTTGGTGCGATTTTTAGTGCAGTTGCTTCATTGCTTGCTGCGAGTGCGATTTCTCAGGGAAGTTTTTGGGGGTTTACGGCCTCAGTTGCGATGATGGGGGTTAGTTTGGCTGTGATTCAGCAGTATCGTTTTGCTGCAATGGAGAGTGTTCCTCCTGATCGAATGGCCAGTGCTGCCTCTTTTGTCTTGTTGGGAGGTTTAGTTGCGGCAATTCTAGGGCCTGAGTTGGCACAGTTTGGTGAAAATATTTTTGAGTCTTCATTTTCAGGTTCATTTTTCTTGCTTGCTTTTATTTGCTTGTTGAGTGCATTTTGTTTGTTATTTTACCAGCCTTCTGAGGTTTCTCGCTCAGAACTAAACGAAGTGGGAAGGGGTGAAGAGCGGTCGATTATTGTGATTATGCAGTCTTCTATTTTTTGGGTGGCCGTATTAGCTTCTGCAATTGGCTATGCCGTAATGAGTTATGTGATGACCGCAACGCCTGTCAGTATGCATGTGATGATGGACCACTCGTTATCGGATACGAAGTGGGTTATTCAAAGTCATATTCTTGCAATGTATCTGCCTTCATTTTTTAGTGGGTATTTAATTGAGCGTTTTGGTGCGGGTCGGTTAATGCTGGTGGGTTTGATTCTTTATGGTATTTGTATAGGGGTTGCTTTATCGGGCCAGGAAGTTATGCATTATTGGGGAGGGTTAGTGTTGTTGGGTTTAGGGTGGAATTTTTTATTTGTATCAGGGACAGTGTTGTTGCCTAAAGCCTATCGGTCGGAAGAGCGCTTTAAAGTTCAGGGTTTCAATGATTTTTTTGTCTTTGCTTGTCAGGCTATTGCCTCATTATCAAGTGGCGCGATTATTTATAATTTTGGTTGGAATAATTTTGTTTTATTTGCCCTACCTTTTTTATTGCTACAGTTGGTGGTGATGTACTATTGGCAGAAGAGGTCTTAGATGGTTATTGGGCGTGTTTTGGGTGTGTCTGTTTTATCGTTGGTATTAGTTGGCTGTGTTACGTCCCCGCCAAAAAATCCTGAGAATATTTGTGATATTTTTGAAGAAAAACGAGACTGGTATGATGCGGCCCAGGCATCAAAAGATCGCTGGGGTACCCCCGTACATATTCCAATGGCGATTATGTATCAAGAATCCTCTTTTCGTCATGATGCTGCGCCCCCTATGGAGTATTTTTTATGGATTATTCCTATTGGTCGAGCAAGTGATGCATACGGTTACTCTCAAGCAAAAACGCCGGTTTGGGGTGAATATGTTGCGGATGCGGGGAGTATGTTTTCGGATAGGGATGATTTTGAGGATGCGATTGACTTTATTGGTTGGTATACGGATCGCAGTAACCGTATTAATAAGGTGTCTAAGTGGGATGCTTATGCGCAGTACTTAAATTATCATGAAGGGCACGGTGGTTATCGGCGTGGCTCCTACCATAAAAAACCTTGGCTTAAAAAGGTGGCCAAGAAAGTTGAGGTAAGAGCAAAGCGTTATAGTGAGCAGTTTTGGGGGTGCAAAGAAAATCTTCGGCGTAACTGGCTTATGAGGTGGCTGTTTTAATTCAATTAAGTTTTAGATGAGCGAAAAAAAACCCCGCAAAAGCGAGGTTTAATTTTTATTTCTAAGTGCTAATTAAGCTTGCTTGCGACGAGCAAAACCTAAACCAGCAAGACCAAGTCCTAGAAGAGCTAAAGTGCCTGGCTCCGGAACGCTAACTTCAAAGCTTTGGTATTTATCGCCATTGTTGTTCTGGAAAACCAATACATTAGGTTTAGCAAAGCCATCGCCTATATATATGTTAGTTGCTTCTTCAGCAAGAGCGTCAAGATGATTGAGATCTAAGTTGTTAAACAAGCTTGACCCTAAGTTGAATTCTAGGATTTCAAGGTCTGAGTCAACCGTGAAATCTAGACCGTCAACACCGCCAGTGTCATTTGTATGAGCATTCCAGCCAATTAGATCCTGAACCCAAGGATTGTTTTGGATATTTGCTGATTCATCGTTGCCTTCAAATTTAAATTCTAAATCTTCTGGGTTTGCAGGAGTTTCATAAGATCCTCCATGAAATACGATGCTACCAAACCAATCTACGTCGTTATTAGGTACTGCGTTGGTGCTGGTCCAACGGATATGCCAGTTTTGAGCGTTGTCATTGTCGTTCCAGATATAATAACCGGTATTCATGTTTGAGCCCGTGATATTACTTGCATTTGTATCGCCAATATATTGTGGCGTTGCAAATGCGCAAGCTGAAGATATTGCTAATGTGGCTGCTGCTAATAACTGTGTCGCTTTCATGTGGTAATCCTAAAAGGGTTAATTAAATGAGGCTGTATTTATAATTGGCCTTCAAAATCTTACTTTTCAGATAAAGCATTACTCGTGCCATGTTTAAAATAATGATATAAATCATGAGGATATGATTTTATGGTTTGAGGGTGAGTTTGTTGGTGTAAAAAAAACCGACAGTTTTGTGCGTGTTTTTTTGGTGTTGTTATGGCACGTTTTAGTGTCGCAAATCATGATATAGTGAGTGTTGGTATGAATTTAGAGTAAATATCTCATGGCTAAAATAAGGAAAATATAAATGCTCATGACGGATGCCACAATCACAATAAGAAATCTTCGCCTGCGGACATATATTGGTTTTAAGCCTGAAGAGCTAGAAAAAAAACAAGATGTCATTATCAATACTTCTATTTCATATGCAGCCAATCATGCGTGCGCAACAGATGAAGCAGAAAATGCTTTAGATTATAAAGTAATCACTAAGTCAATCATTGGGCTGGTGGAGTCTGGACGCTTCAAGCTATTAGAGAAGCTTTGTGCAGATGTTCTGAGTAACATTGCTGAAAATCATTTTGTGACCAAAGTAAGTGTAACAATAGAAAAGCCTCATGCTTTACGGTTTGCTGATTCTGTATCAGTGACTCTGTCAGCAAAACGAAGTGAGTGAGTATGGTAATATTACTGCTTTGTATCTGTTTGGGTTTGTTACTATGAAAAAAATATTATCAGTTACTTTCACTATTATTGTTAGTTTGATGTTTTCTGCCTGTTCGACAACAACATCAGATGTGCATCAGATAATTGACTCTGTTGATAGTTCGTCAATAAAAGGGCTTAAATTAGTGGTAGGAGGGGATGATATACAGCGCACCTTTCAAACCAGTAGCCGAATTTATTCATTGCATCAAAGTGCTGAAGAAGTAAAAAATATTACAGCGCTTGTTGCTAATCGTTATGGCTTTGAGGTACTTGGGGCTGGTTTAGAAAATAGTGCAGATTTTTATATCAACTTAACAGCCGCAATGCCTGATGGTGGTACATGTATTGAGGGTTTGTCCTCAGCTGCAAAAAATCTTAGCTATACTGGTTCTGTGTTAACGCTTGGTATTGCACCGGTTTCTGGTGAGCATTGTCTTATAGTTGTGGCGGAGTTGTACCAATATCAAGGAAATGAACGTGTGTTAATTGGTGAATTTCGTTCGAATCTTGGGCGGGTAGAAGTTTATGCCGGGGCAAATGAGATAGACAATTACCAATTGACTGTTGATAAGCGTGATGAAATTCGTAGTTTGGAGGTGTCTCTTGGCGGTCTATTAAGAAATATGATTTCTGAAGAAGCATTTCAGCAAGAATTTCAATAAAGCTTACTGATTTTAAATAAAACATCAAAGTAAGCAGGCAATTTTAGCGATGATTCGCTAGAATGTCCTCTATATTTATACATTTGCTGTGAAAGGTGATCACGAGTTGCCTTTTGATCAGTTCTTTTGGTTATCCTACCATTACAATTTGAGGGAAAAATGACAACAGAAACATCTAAGATTATCTACACCAAAACAGATGAAGCGCCAGCTTTGGCCACATATTCCTTACTCCCTATCGTAAACGCCTTTTCCTCAGCAGCAGGAATATCCGTCGAATCAAGCGATATTTCTTTAGCCGCTAGAATATTGTCGGCTTTCTCTGAAAAATTATCGCCGGAGCAGCAAGTTCCAGATGCGCTTTCAGAATTGGGCGAACTAACACTTCAGGCTGATGCGAATATTATTAAATTACCAAATGTCAGTGCATCGATTCCACAGCTGAAGTCTGCGATTGAAGAACTTCAGGGGCAGGGGTATGCCATTCCTGATTTTCCTGATGATATTGTCAGTGATGAAGACGCGACCATTAAAGCGAAATACTCTAAAATTCTAGGTAGTGCAGTGAACCCTGTTTTAAGAGAAGGGAACTCTGATCGTCGTGCGCCAGCAGCCGTAAAAGCATTCGCAAAGAAACATCCTCACTCCATGGGTAAATGGAGTCAGGCGTCACGGACGCATGTTGCTCATATGAGGCATGGTGATTTTTATGACGCAGAAGCGTCAACTGTGATTGAAAAAGCAGGCAATGTCCGGATCGAATTGCTTGAAGACAATGGCACTACGACAGTGTTGAAAGAAAAGACGGCTGTTATTGAAGGTGAAGTTATTGACGGCATGTTTATGAGCGTAAAAGCGCTACGTCAATTCTTTGATGAAGAAATGGAAGGCGCTAAGAATGCTGGTTTATTGTTTTCACTACATGTGAAAGCAACGATGATGAAAGTTTCTCACCCGATTGTATTTGGCCATGCGGTGACTGTATATTTCAAAGAGCTATTTGAAAAACATGGGAAAAAATTTGAAGAATTAGGCGTTAATCCAAATAATGGTTTAAGTAATGTCCATCAAAATATTGAAGGTCTTCCATATTCTCAGCGTTCTGAAATAGAAGAGGATATTCGGTCTTGCTATGAACATCGTCCAGAAATGGCGATGGTTGATTCAGATAAAGGTATTTCAAATTTACACGTACCGAGTGACGTGATTGTTGATGCGTCAATGCCCGCGATGATTCGTTTAGGCGGGAAAATGTGGGGCACAGACGGAAAGCTTAAAGATACTAAAGCGGTCATACCAGAAAGAACTTACGCGACTATTTATCAAGAAGTAATCAATTTTTGTAAGCATCATGATGCATTTGACCCAACGACAATGGGGACGGTTCCTAATGTTGGTTTAATGGCTCAAAAAGCTGAAGAATACGGCTCTCATGATAAGACTTTTGAGCTTCAGGCGAATGGTACTGTGCGTGTTGTAGACGATTCAGGGCAGGTTTTACTGACGCATAAAGTAGAGAAGGGTGATATCTGGCGAATGTGTCAGACCAAAGACGCACCTATTCGTGACTGGGTTAAATTAGCTGTATCGCGCGCTAGAGCAACAGGAATGCCAGCAATTTTTTGGTTAGATCCAGAACGTGGGCATGATGAGCAAATGATTAAGAAAGTAAAAGCATATCTGCCGGAACATGATACAGAAGGTTTGGATATTCGTATTATGTCTCCTGATCAAGCGATCCGTTTCACTATGGAGCGTTTAATTCGAGGGCGTGACACAATCTCTGTGACAGGTAATGTATTACGAGATTACCTAACTGATTTATTTCCTATTTTAGAATTAGGTACTAGTGCAAAAATGCTCTCGGTTGTTCCGTTAATGGCGGGCGGTGGCTTATTTGAAACTGGTGCAGGGGGCTCAGCTCCGAAGCATGTGCAACAATTTATCGAAGAAAACCACTTGCGCTGGGACTCATTGGGTGAGTTTTTAGCTATCGCTGTTTCATTGGAAGATCTGGGAATTAAAACCAATAATGAAAAAGCGAAAATCTTAGCGAAGTCTTTGGATGAAGCAACAGCTAAATTTCTTGATAATAATAAATCACCTTCACGTAAGTCAGGAGAGTTAGATAATCGCGGTAGTCATTTCTATCTGGCGATGTATTGGGCGCAAGCACTGGCTGAGCAAGATGTGGATGCAGAGTTGAAAGCATGTTTTACGAAGCTCGCAAATACTCTGAGCGAAAATGAAGCTAAAATTGTTTCAGAGCTAAATACCTCTCAAGGGCATCATATTGATATAGGTGGTTATTATCACCCTGATGTTGAAAAAGTTGCAAAAGTTATGCGTCCGAGCAGTATTTTCAATGCTGCGATAGATTCCTTATAACCTTTAACTAAGCAAGTTTAAGTAACATTAAAAGTCGGGTGGTGAAAACTGCGCCGGCTTTTTTACTTTTAACACTTTTTTTATTTGGACTAAATAAATGTTTCTTGAAAACAATTCTGACTTATTTGAAACCATCGCTGCAGAATTGCTAGACCAAGGTTTATGTGTGCTAAAAAATGGCGTACCTGAAAAAATTGCAAAAGCGCTTCAGGTACAAGCTAGTGCTATCCAACTTGAAGGATACAAGCAGGCAGGTGTTGGAAGAGGGCAAGAACAAATAGCAGATCGACAGATTCGCAGTGATGAAATTCATTGGATTGATGGAGGAAGTAAGGGGGAGTGTGAGTGGTTAGAATGGATGAGTGAGCTGCAGCAATACTTAAATCGTCGGTTATTTCTAGGGTTGTTTTCTTTCGAGAGTCACTTTGCTCATTATTCATCCGGTGACTTTTATGAGAAGCATTACGACGCTTTCAAAGGGCAGGTGAATCGTGTGCTGACAGTTGTTACTTATCTCAATTCAAATTGGAAAGCTGAATATGGTGGGGAATTATTGGTTTACGGCGATGTGAATAAAGGCCAGGAAAAAAAAGTTATTCATACTGTTTCTCCCGAGTTAGGAACGATAGTTATTTTTCTAAGTGAGTTGTTTCCTCATGAAGTATTACCCGCTAAAAAGGATCGTTACAGTATTGCTGGTTGGTTTCGGGTGAATGGGTCTAGTAAAGAAAATATTGATCCTCCGCATTAAGATTATCCAATAAAAAAGAAAGAGATAAGCAGTGGCTGAATCGTTAATGTTATTGCATATTGCGCGTCCTAAACTATGCTGAAAAGCACAGATGTTATTTGAAGTAATCTTTAAAAATTCGCTTCTATAACAATAATAACTAAGGTCATCATAAATGAAAAATTCGCTCAGTCTAAGATTTAATACACTAACAAGCCTGTTAGTTGTCATTTTGCTTGTGGTATTTGGTGCTTATAATCAAGTTCAAACGCGTAGTGCGCTCAAGACCGGTTTGGATAAACAAATCGATGCCACAGTTAATAGATTAACGCAAAGCCTACCTTCCACCCTTTGGAATTTTGAGACTGATCAAATGCTAAGTATTGTGATGTCAGAAGTATCTGCCCAAGAAGTTCGAGGTGTTTTTGTATTTGATAAAAATAAACAAGTTTTAGGACGGCTGGTGAATGATCAGGGTGAAATTTTAGACTCGGAATTACCTAATGATGTTGCTGTGATGAAAGAAGTGTTTTTATATTTTGTTGACTCGGGGGTGAAAACAAATGTTGGGCGCTTAGTGGTCGTGGTTGATGAAAGTGCCATCGATAACTTATTGAAAGAATCTTTGATACGAGCAATAGTTCAGATCATTCTGATGGTTATTATATTGGTAGCAGTATTAACTATTTTACTAAAACAAATTGTTATTCGTCCTCTGGATGAGGTCGGTCAGGCTTTAAGTGACATCTCCCAAGGTGAGGGTGATTTAACGAGGCGTTTAACGGTTGTAGCGGATAATGAAATTGGAAGCTTGGCGGGCGACTTCAATAATTTTGTCGACAAGATACAGGTATTAGTTCAGCAAGTTGTCGGTTCGATGACAAGTATGTCTGAGTTAATTCAGGATCTGGTTAACGTTGCGCAAAATACGAGTCAAGGCGTGCAGGCCCAAGGGCAAGAAACAGAACAGGTAGCCGCGGCAATCAATGAAATGAGTGCAACCTCTCAAGATGTTTCAAAAAATGCTGCAGGCGCTGCGGGTTCTGCCAATAGCGCGGATCAAGAAGCGATTGAAGCCAAAGCGGTCGTTGCGATGACCATCGACTCGATTGGCCAGCTTGCAGATGAAATTGAAAACGGTGTACAAGTAATTAATGCTTTAGAGATTGATGTAGATAACATTACTTCAATGGTTGGTGTTATTCAGGGGATTGCAGAACAAACCAACCTGCTAGCATTAAATGCAGCCATTGAGGCCGCTCGAGCGGGTGAGCAAGGCCGAGGCTTTGCGGTTGTTGCAGATGAGGTTCGGTCGTTAGCCAGTAAAACCCAATCTACTACTGAAGAAATTCAAGAGATGATTACGCGCCTTCAGAATGGTGCGCAAAGTGCTGTAGGTGTGATGAAGAGCAGTAAAGAAAAAGGTGCCAATACAGTACAAGAGGTAAATAAAACAGATAAATCACTTGAAGATATTGTATCGGCTGTTTCAGCCATAAATGATATGAATACACAAATAGCGAGTGCTTCAGAGCAGCAAACTTTAGCGATTGATGAGATTAGCCGTAGCATTACAAATATTGCTGATGTCGCTGATCAAACTGCCAGTGGGGCTCAGGATACAGAAAGCTCTTGTGTTCGTCTTGCCGAGCTGGCTCAACAAATTAATCAAGAGTTAGGCCAGTTTAAAGTCTAAACTTCTTCTGCTTGTTTTCTACAGCTTCAATAAGGCGTTTTACGTAATCCATGCGTATAATGCCTTTTTTATTTTTTGTCAGTAATTTTCTCTATGTATTAACTTAAGGTGTGTCAAATGGCGAGTGAAAAAGTGTTGCTTGAGCGTTGCGGTGGAAAGTGTGAGTTGTGCTCATCAGAAAGTGGCTTAACAATCTATGATGTTCCGTCTTCTGCTGGGCAGAGTGATAGTGAAGTCATGTTGTGCGACACCTGCAAAAAGCAACAAGACCTTAATGCTGATGAAATGGATGTCAATCATTTACGTTGCCTGAATGATAGTATGTGGAGCCCTGTTTCAGCTGTACAGATTCTGGCATGGCGTTTACTAAAGCGACTTGAAGCTGAGAGTTGGGCTCAGGATTTGTTCGAAATGTTATATCTTGATGAATCTTTATTAGCCTGGGCAGAAGCGGGAGTACAAGACGCGGGTGATCAGACACCAACCAAAGATAGTAATGGTGCTGTACTTCAGGCTGGTGATACAGTCACGATTATCAAAGACTTGAATGTAAAAGGCACCAGCTTTGTTGCAAAGCGAGGTACTGCGGTACGAGGTATTTCTTTAACCGATAATCCTGAGCATATAGAAGGGCGTGTGAATGGTACGCGAATTGTTATTTTAACGTGTTTCGTTAAAAAGTCTTAAGTCTTGTTAGCGCGGATTTGCTTTGCATTGGCCGCGCTTCGATATTACCCAGTAGTAAAACCAATAACTAACCCTGTCTGAATGCAGCGTTGTACTATTTCATCCAAGCCTTGGTTAAAATCAATCTCAGCGATTTGGCCAAATGATGCACAGTTTAAAACAGCGGAGAGAAATTTAGTTTCATCTTCATTAAGCTCATCGATACGCATACCAAAATCTGCGCACCGCCAAATCACAAGGCTAACACCGCCTTCATCCAAGCTTACAGAGTGATCTCCTTGAAAGTCATGCTGATTGACCTGCCAAATTCGTTGAATTGGGTATAAAGAGGTTAGTAAATTTGCAGAGCTAACTGAGCAAAATTTTACGAGTGGTAGATTTTGTTCGCTGATGTTTTGAAGTTCTGATAAAGGCTTTTGTTCTGGACTTGAACTAAGGTCGCTCGGTGCATTAAAAGCTTTATGCCATAGCCATTCCAGTTGAGCTACATCGGAAAGATAGACTAATTCTTTAGCGGGTTTGAATTCGGCAATATAGGCGGGCAAATGCTCACCATAATTTCCTATATCAGGTGACTCTGAAGGAAATTTCTTAAGGTAACCCGCTACCATATGAGTGAAATATTTCTCGCCAAGCAGTTTCACGCAAACGGGGTAAATGTGGGTGAGTGCAGCGGTGATCCCGCCTAAAATACTATCTCTGTAAATAGATAATCTTTGTGCCTCTGAGATTTTTTCTGTGCCTATAATATAGGTTGATGCCTGCTTAATATTGTTTGATGATGGATCAAAAATAGCATCATAGAACGTTTCTTGAAGCTTTTTAAGGTCGCTGAGAGATTGGACTTGGTTAAATGGCATTAGGCGACTTCCTGTATCAATTTTTCAGCTTTCAAGGCTTCAGCGCGAAGAGTCGGAAAATCTGGAATATCGGTATCCCACTCAATCAGTGTGGGGGTCGCACCAAATCGGTTTAATGCGGCTTTATACAGCTCCCAAACGGGAGGATGAACCTGATAACCGTGCGTATCAAAAAGATAGTTATCCATCTTTTCATATCCGGCGAGATGAATCTCTTTTACTCTGTCTGCCGGTATGGCCTGTAAGTATTCATAAGGGTCAAAATCATGATTTACTGCGCTGACATAAATATTATTGATGTCCATTAATAAGTTGCAGTCAGTTGATTTGGCAATGCCTTGAATGAATTCCCATTCGGTCATCTCAGTTGAGTGGAAGTCTAAATAAGACGAAGGGTTTTCGACTAGAATTTCTTGCCCGAGAAAATCTTGAACTTGATTGATCCTTTCTGATATATGTTTAACTGTAAAATCAGTGTAGGGAAATGGCAGTAAATCATGGGTGTGTTTGCCGGAGATAGAGACCCATGCCAAGTGGTCAGAAACATAAGTCGGCTCGAGTCGTTTTATCAGTGTTTTTAAGCGTCCTAAATAATCCATATCCAAGGGGTCAGCAGAGCCCAATGACATACCAACACCGTGCAGTGTAATCGGGTAGTCTTCCCGTATTTTTTCCGCTCGTACAAGAGGTAGCCCGCCTTCAGCCATGTAATTGTCGCTGAGTAATTCAAACCATGGCACATCAGGTTTAGTATTGAAAACCTCTTGGTAGTGACTTGACCTTAAACCTAACCCCGCTCCAAGAATCGAATTAGCTTTGTATTTACTGGTACTCATGGAATGAACCTATGTTTAATTACGTCAATATGCTGAGACTGTCTGAGTCTGTGATAGTTCAATTGTATGATTTTTTGGTGCGTGATGGGCATTGTTCGCATTATATTGGGCGCGTTTTCTACAGATGATTATCTAAAATCTTATCTGTTTTCCATTTAAGGGTATGATTTATAAGTAAATTTATAGTTGTGGTTTGTTTTTTGTTAAAGCCTGTTTAGTTCTGTTTATTTAACTTCATAGGGATTTAATATGTCTGAAGCACGTTTAAGGCTCCTGAGTTTTTCTAGCCGACCCATTCAAATGCTGCATTTAACCTGGTTTGCATTTTTTCTAACCTTTGTGATGTGGTTCAGCCATGCACCAATGAAACCCTTCATTATGGCGGCATTTGATATGACAAATGCGCAATGGAAGGCTTTGTTGATTCTAAATGTTGCTTTGACGATACCGGCTCGAATTGTAGTGGGTATGCTAGTGGATAAATTTGGGCCACGTATTGTTTACAGCCTATTATTAATTATTTCGGCTTTCCTTTGCTGGGGTTTTGCCTTTGCACAAACCTATGAGCAGCTAGCATTATTCCGCTTCTTGTGTGGATTCATCGGTGCAGGCTTTGTTATTGGTATTCGTATGGTGGGTGAGTGGTTTCCTGCCAAAACAGTAGGTTTGGCCGAAGGTGTTTATGGTGGTTGGGGGAACTTTGGGTCCGCTGCGGCTGCGTGGACTCTCCCTGCGGTAGCTGCATATGTTTACGGTGGTGAGGACGGTTGGCGTTATGCCATTTCAACCATTGGAATGGTGGCATTTATATATGGATTTATTTTCTATCGTAATGTACGTAATACACCTATAGGGTCAACTTACTTCAAACCCAAGAAGTCTGGCGGTTTAGAAGTTAGCAATAAGAAAGACTTCTGGTTATATATCGCGATGAACGTGCCAATGTATATTGCTTTGGCTGTTTTGACGTGGAAACTTTCACCCGCAGGCGTTTCGCTATTAACAGAATCTACCGCTGTTATTTTATGGTCAGTCTTAGCTGGGCTATTCCTTTTTCAAATGCATTCAATCTATCAGGTTAATAAAGAGCATTTAAATTCAGCAGTTCCAGACACGGATCAATATAAATTTAAACAAGTAGCGGTACTGGATTGGGCCTATTTTGTGACCTTCGGTTCTGAGTTGGCCGTGGTCTCTATGTTGCCAGCCTTCTTTATGGAGACCTTTGATCTTACGCCTGTGATGGCTGGTCTACTAGGTGGCGCGTTTGCAGTGATGAATTTAGTGGCGCGTCCTGGTGGTGGTTATCTATCTGATAAATTTGGGCGGAAGAAGACCTTGTCTATTTTGGTCGCTGGTTTATCAGTAGGTTATTTTATTCTTTCTCAAATTGATGGTAGTTGGATGATTCCTGTTGCGGTTGCCTGTGTCATGATGTGTTCTTTCTTTGTTCAGGCTGGCGAGGGGGCCGTGTTTGCGATGGTGCCATTGGTTAAGCGTCGTATGACGGGGCAAATTGCAGGAATGGTTGGTGCCTACGGTAACGTCGGTGGGGTTACCTTTCTAACAGTTTATTCTTTTGTTGATACCTCGACCTTCTTTATGGTGATTGCTTGTGCGGCAATCGTTTGTCTAGGCTTGGTGCAATTTCTGGAGGAGCCGAAGGGGCATATGCACGAGATATTGCCTGATGGCACCGTTCAAATGATTGAAGTAAATTAATATTACTCAAGTTCCGCTTATATTAAGCGGTCTTGGTAATTTCTGTTAAAGACCTCAATAAGCGTTTTTTACTAGATCATTTTTACCGAACAGTCTGAAAAGGTGAAGTTGTATGTCTAGAGATGTTCTTTCTAGAAAAAAAATCAGTCAGAATCAAGGTCAAATTGAGCCGAGAGCAAAGGAGCGTGCTCTTTTGGTGGACCCGCACGATTCAAGAGCTTCTCTACTTAAGCGTGCGTTACTGGAAAATGCGTATCAAATAGTAGAGCAGGTATCAGATGTTACAAAAATTGTCGAAAAAATTGAATACCATCAACCGGATATTCTGGTTGTTGGAATGGATTTGCCTGATGAGGAGACCTTACAGCAACTGGTTGAGCTTCGTCAGCGACACCCTTTACCGGTTATCGTCTTTGCCGAGAAAGATACTCCCCAGATGATACAGAAAGTCGTTAGTGCGGGTGTCAGTGCTTTTATTGTTGATGATATTCAGGTTCAGCGCCTGCCATCTATCATCAATATTGCGATTGTCCGCTTCAATGAACAGCAGGGTTTGCTCAAAGAGTTGTTGGTGACTAAAACTAAGCTAGCTGAGCGAAAAATACTTGAGCGAGCCAAAGGTTTATTGATGGCTCAAAAAGGCATGAGTGAGGACGAAGCCTATACCTCCTTACGCAAAATGGCGATGGATAAGGGGCAATCTATTGTCGCAGTGGCAGAAAGTATCATCGATGTACTCTCGCTTTTTGAGTAAGGCAAAGTTTATTGGCTCAAAGCGCACCAACTTGGAACTCAAGTGAATGATTAGGATGCAATAATTGAATGGTTATGGTACTTGTTCTCTATAAGTTATTGAAAAACAAGTATTATAAAGTTGGCATGCTAAGTGCTTTAACAAGGTTAAGAAACAAATATTAAGCGGGCTTATCAATGGCGATAAGTCCGTTACAAACATAACTGCAACGGCGCAGTATGTTTTGAATGAGCAAAGGCGCTCACCCCCTGATGATCTAAATTTAGATCATCAGGGGGTGAGCGCCTTTTTTTTTGCCTGACGTAATTTAAAAACCAAAAGAGGATAGCTTCTATGAAGTGGTTAAACGTAGTGAAAGTAGCAGTGACGACAACCGTTATTAGTGTGGGTATGGGCGTTGGGGTGGTACAAGCTGAAAAGCTAGGATACCCCGAGAAAGAAGAGCTCACTTTTGGTTTTATCAAACTGACAGATATGGCTCCGATTGCCATAGCCTATGAAAATGGTTACTTCGAGGAAGAGGGTCTATATGTCAAAATTGAAGCGCAGGCAAACTGGAAGGTGCTCTTGGATGGTGTGATTGACGGCAGGCTCGATGGCGCGCATATGCTGGCAGGCCAGCCGATAGCGGCCACCATGGGTTATGGCACCAAGGCGCATATTATTACGCCATTTTCAATGGACTTGAATGGTAATGCCATTACTGTCTCAAACGATATCTGGGAGCAGATGAAACCCAATATTCCAAAAATGGCAGACGGACGCCCAGTCCATCCTATTAAAGCCGATGCTTTAAAACCGGTAGTTGAAAAGTACAAAGCAGAAGGTAAACCTTTCAATATGGGGATGGTTTTCCCCGTTTCGACTCATAACTATGAGCTGAGATATTGGCTGGCTGCGGGTGGTATTCACCCGGGCTACTATGCGCCTCACAAAGGTGACACCTCCGGTAAAATAGATGCAGACGCGCTACTTTCTGTGACTCCGCCTCCTCAGATGCCTTCAACGCTTGAAGCCGGCACTATTTACGGTTATTGCGTGGGCGAACCTTGGAATCAGCAAGCGGTGTTTAAAGGCATTGGTGTGCCGGTTGTGACTGACTATGAAATTTGGAAGGACAACCCCGAAAAAGTATTTGGTATTACCGCAGAATTTGCCGAGAAGTATCCCAACACCACAATACGCCTGACGCGGGCCTTAATTCGCGCAGCAATGTGGTTGGATGATAAGAACAACGCAAACCGTCCGGCTGCAGTCAAAATACTCTCCCAGCCTAACTATGTCGGCGCCGACTATGAAGTTATCGCCAATAGCATGACCGGCACCTTTGAATATGAGAAAGGTGATAAGCGGGACGTACCAGACTTCAACGTGTTCTTCCGTTACAACGCGACTTACCCGTACTACTCTGATGCCATCTGGTACCTGACTCAAATGCGCCGCTGGGGACAGATCTCTGACGACAAGAGTGACGATTGGTATAAGGACTTGGCTAAGAAGGTATACCGCCCCGATATCTATGCCAAAGCCGCTAAATCGCTAATCGCTCAAAAGATAGCAAAAGCCAGTGACTTCCCTGACTTTGGAACTGAAGACGGTTACCGCGACCCACAAACCCACTTTATTGACGACATTGTATACGACGGCACCGAGCCGAATAAATATATACAAAAATTCGATATTGGCTTGAAGTCTGGCGACAAGATTTAAGCATTGCTAAATTTATAGCTTTAAATAAGTGGGGCGGGCAAGGGCACGGCCGTCTCCACTTAAGAATCAAGACGTATCGATGAATTAAATTTAAAACATTTGATGATCGAATCATTATTTACCAACGTTTTACAAAGCATGACTGAATTGGCTTTGAGCTAGGAGTACAAGATTATGTCAACGGCGACATCTCTTAATGACGAAACAGAAGCGCGCATCGCATGGCTGGACACAGCCCTTGAATTTGGCAGTAAGGCCGTCAAAACCATCGCCATCCCTTTGGTGGGAATCGTGATATTTCTATTTTTTTGGGCCGCTACCGCCCAGAATGTTAAAACATCACTGGGGCAGTTTCCTGGCCCGGCGGCCGTGTTGGAGCAATTCGGTACGCTCTATGAAGAACACCGTAATGAGCGTGTGAAAGAGACCGGGTTCTATGAACGACAGGACGTCAGAAATGCCAAACGTATGGCTGCTGACCCGGGCTACCAACCCAAAGTCAGAGGCTACACCGGAAAAGAAACGTTTCTGGACCAGATCGTCACTAGCTTGATCACCGTCATGAGCGGCTTCTTAGTGGCGGCGATAATTGCGATCCCACTGGGTATAGCGATAGGGCTGAATAAAACGCTCAATGCCGCAGTCAACCCGATCATTCAAATATTCAAACCTGTTTCTCCTTTGGCTTGGCTACCCTTGGTGACCATGTTGGTCAGTGCAACATACGTGTCTTCTGATCCAATGATAGCGAAGTCTTTTTTAAATTCGATGATTACAGTCACCCTTTGTTGTTTGTGGCCCATGGTAATCAATAGCTCCTTAGGCGTCGCATCGATTAATAAAGATCTAATCAACGTCAGCAAAGTATTGCGACTACCAGCGATAAAGCATGTGCAGAAAATCGTGATTCCGGCCTCTATTCCTATGATTTTTACCGGCATGAGGATGTCTCTCGGTGTGGCTTGGATGGTATTGATCGCGGCTGAAATGTTGGCGCAAAGCCCAGGGCTAGGAAAGTTTGTTTGGGACGAATTCCAAAATGGCAGCTCCAACTCACTGGCACGCATTATGGCAGCGGTTCTTATGATTGGTTTCATCGGTTTCCTGCTTGATCGGGGCATGTTGGCAATACAGCGTCGAGTATCTTGGGACAAGTCAACGGCCAGCAATTAGCTGATCGGTATATACAAAGACCTATACAAAAGCCGTGAATCGAAATTTATGAATATCAGAGGATTTAGCAATGAGTGAAAAACTAGACATCAGCAACATCAGTATGGATTTCCCGACACCTAATGGCCCATTTACGGCCTTAAAGGATGTGAGTTTGAAAATACGCGAAGGTGAGTTTGTTTCCTTAATTGGTCACTCAGGCTGCGGAAAATCGACCGTACTTAATGTGGTTGCCGGACTTCATCAAGCTACCTCAGGAGGGGTGATACTAAATGGCAAGGAGGTGAAAGAACCCGGTCCTGAGCGTGCAGTCGTTTTTCAAAACCATTCTTTACTACCGTGGTTAAGTGCCTACGAAAATGTCGAGTTGGCCGTCAAGCAAGTGTTTGGGAGTGATAAAACCAAGGCTGAAACCAAAGAGTGGATTGAACATAACCTTAAACTGGTTCACATGGATCACGCCATGGACAAACGACCCGATGAAATTTCAGGAGGGATGAAGCAGCGAGTCGGCATCGCAAGGGCGCTGGCCATGCAGCCGGAAATATTGCTGATGGATGAGCCTTTCGGCGCACTGGATGCGCTCACTCGTGCACACATGCAGGATTCACTGATGGACATTCAGGCGGAGCTGAACAATACCGTCATCATGATTACCCATGACGTGGATGAGGCGGTGCTGCTATCGGACAGAATTGTCATGATGACCAACGGCCCTGCGGCCACCATAGGCGAAATACTTGAGGTTGATCTTGAACGCCCTCGTGACCGGCTGGCTTTGGCCGAGGACCCAAAGTACGTCCATCTGCGCTCTGAAGTACTTAAGTTTCTCTACGAGAAACAGCGCAAAGTGGAATCAATCTCTGGTGGAAAAACCAAAGTCAAAAAATCGCTGAAGGCACGAGCAGCCTAGTGCTCAAACTGAACTAGTTCAATAACGGAGGTTTCTAGAGTAAGTAGTTTTTATAAGAGAATTTTAGAAGTTAATACGATAAATAAACAGGAGTAATTAAATGATAAATCGATTAAGGCTTTTCAGGTTAAGTGCCATGAGCCTAGCGTTCGCATCTGTGACAGTTCCGGGCTTAGCATCGGCATCGCTTGATGATATTGCCCAGGTTCTTGCAGGTGGCAAAGCCTATGGCGATCTACGACTAAGGTATGAAGGTGTAGAGCAAAATAATGCCGCTGGTGATGCTAATGCGCTGACTTTACGTACAAGGCTAGGATATAAAACGGGCAGTTTTGAAGGTTTATCAGCAACGGTAGAGTTCGAAGATGCTCGTGTTGTGGCGGGACAAGATGGCTATGATTCATTACCCTCTCCTGTGCGCAACGCCAACTACGTTGCTAAAGGTAAATCCGTGGTCGCGGACCCAGAAGTAACCGAGTTAGACCAAGGTTTCTTTCAATATCAGGTCGATGATTTCAGTGTTAAATTAGGTCGACAGCTGCTGACTTATGATAATCATCGTTTCGTGGGGCATGTGGGGTGGCGTCAGGATCGACAAACTTTTGATGCGGCTACAATCAAGTACAGCGGTATCGAAAACCTTGAAATCAACTATGCCTATCTGGATCAACGCAATCGAATTTTCGGTGAAGTGTCTGATATCGATTCCGAGGACCATCTACTCAATATTGCTTATAAAACCAACGTGGGTAAGGTAAGTACTTACGCTTATTTGTTGGAAGTGAATAACAATACTGATAATGGGCTGGATACCTATGGTATCCGCTTAAATGGCGCTCAGCAATTTGATAGTGTGAAAGCTTTATATACTGCCGAATATGCCTTTCAGGAAAGTACGACCGCGGGTAATACGCTTGAATCAACCTACATGTTTCTTGAGGGTGGTGTTGTCGCCAGTGGTATAACCGCGAAGTTGGGCTATGAAGTGCTGGGCTCAGACGATAGTTTGTATGCTTTCAGTACCCCGTTGGCGACCTTACATAAGTTCAATGGCTGGACCGACCAGTTCTTATCGACCCCAAAGCAAGGGCTTCAAGACCTTTATTTTAGCGTCTCGGGTGAGTTGGCGGGCGGAAAGTGGTTGCTGGCTTATCACGATTTTAGTGCTGATGACGCGTCGGCGGCAATTGATGACTTAGGTAACGAAATAGATCTCCTTTACGCTAAAAAAATCGGTAAAAACTACTCGGCGGGTATTAAATATGGTGTCTATTCGGCAGGTGATGCTGCCGCCGGTAAAGTAGATACGGATAAAGTCTGGCTTTGGTTAGGTGCCAAATTCTAGTTGGTGATAGGGCTCTGTAGCCAGCTAATAATTTAGCTGGCATAGATATAATTTGCGAGGTTTCCACGCGTGACGTCAATTAAAGTGAGATATGCGCTTCAGTTAAAGCTCAAGGAACGAAGTAAGAGAGTCTCCAATGAGTCTAAGAGGAGGCATCTTTATCAAGCAAATAGTGATCAGCCACTATTACTAATTTCGGGCGATACAACGCTATCCCCGATCATAGGTGTGCTGAAGGAAGCTCTCGAATCGAGACATGTAGCGCCTATCGAAATAGTACTAGTTTCGAGTAATAAGTCTGAACAGTATAGGGTTAAAGTACTTCAAGATTTGGTGTCTGAGCATGTAAACGTGAAGCTTCATTTTGTCTCCCCTAAAAGAGAAAAGATTGCTATGGAAGATATCTATAAAATAGTCGGTTCAAAATTTCCAATATTGAATAAGCATCAAATTTACTTATCTGGCTCGACTGATTTTATTTCAAATATGCGTACGGTTTGCTTTATTAATGGGGCCTCGATGAGGCATATTTATTTTTATAGTGAGATTAATGACTACGACTACTTATTAAATGCAGAATGTTAGAGTGTAGGCAGTGACATCGCCACGCATTACTCAGTTGCTTAGAGTGATGAAGCAGTATTGGTAGAAATTTGAGCAGTATACTTTTAGTAAATGATCTGGGCTGAAAAGAATTTAGTTTAAATCTATACTGGTAGCTATTGATAATTGCTGGTATTCACTTGACGCCATTTCAATCAGGCGACTGCGTGTTCGTTCAAACTCGAAGGTTAAGCTTCCTTCGATATAAAGTTCTTCCAAAGGGCTTGAGCTGCTTAGAAATAAAACGACTTTTTGATCATATAGCTCATCGATCAGAGCGATGAAGCGTCTTGTAGCATCATCCATTGACGCCAGTACGACTTCGCGTTCGCCAATTAACCCTGAGCCAATACTGCCATCTTCTGTCCCTCTGGCTTTAATATGTTCATAACTTTTGCCGCTTAAAGGCGGGACGTCTAACAGCAAAATAGTTTTATACCGATTCGCGAGTTTAATGTAATCCAAATGGCTTCTAGGTCCTTCACATAGGGATGAAAATTCAAAACAGATTGACGTTTTATTTCTGGCGATGCAAGGAATATCCCGACCGAGGATAGTTTCGGATATTAAGCTGCTTGCAGAAAATTCCAGTTGAAGCTTATCAAGCAAATACTTATTTAGGTCTTTTTCATTCGTATGGACAAAATAGATTTGTTCGGTGTGTAAAGTGCGTTCTCTGTGATCTTTTAATCCGGAAAGGTGAATGCTTTGAGTATTATCCAGTATGGCTTGGATGGCCGGTAGGAATCGTTCTCTTTGTAAACCATCTTCATATAGATTCTCCGCTGCTATATTGCTGGTTGAAATGAGTGTCACTTTAAATTCAAACAAATATTGAAGAAGTTTGCCAAGTAGCATGGCATCACCAATGTCAGACACAAATAATTCATCAAAACAAAGTATGTGGCATCGTTTGCTAATACTTTTTGCGATATGTTTAAGTGGATTCGTTTGACCGGAATGGCTTGCTAGTTGGTGATGAATCGACGCCATAAAATGATGGAAGTGCAGGCGTAAGATTTTTTCAGGGGGCATCGATGCATAAAATAGATCCATCAGGCAGGTTTTTCCTCTGCCAACCTTACCCCAAAGGTAAATTCCTTTTATTGATTTTCGTTTGAATCTTACTTCCCTAAATTGTTGATAAACCTCTTCCAAAGCATTTAATGCTGCCTGCTGAGTAGCGTCATTCTTTAATGATTTATTCTGGTAATAGCGCGCTTTCGGACTATTTCTGGGATAGGGTAGAGAAATGTGCATTATGTCTCAGTTAGTACATTTGTTTAAAAAGCGTGCAAAGTTCCTTTAAAATAACACATTAAAGGGGTAGTCTTGTTGGAAATACAAAAAGTGTTGTAAATAAAATAACAATAAAAAGAGAGTGTTTTATGTCTCTAATGAACAAGCCCTCTGACCTACCTTTTCGTTCGGAATATCAAGATGTAGGTCAAGTATATATCCCTATTTCACGTATTAAACCCTTGATGAAAATTTTACTGATGAATAAGGTTGACCTAAATTCATTATTAGCAAATACCACGATCAAACTACAGGATTTTACTGAAACGGATAAAACCATTACTTTTAAGCAATATCAACAGCTTATTCTGAATGCACGGCGATTGTCTATCGACCCCGCCTTTGCACTACGCTTAGGGGAGCAAAGTTTTCTGCATCATGATGGTCTTTTGGCTGGCCGGATAATGAGTAGTGAAAGTGTTGAGCAGGCGATGGAGTTATTGACGCGTTATCAGCCATTATTTACTCAGATTCTGCTCTTTAATTTTGATGTAAATGAACAAGGCGGTATTTTAACCTTAGAACCACACTTTGACCTAGGTGAAACGCTACCTTATTTTATGGAGTACACCTGCTCAGTGATCTATTCACTTGGGCGCTTTTTCTTGGGTGGTATTGATTTAAATTCAGAGCAGACTGGTGTAACAATTAAACTGGCCTATCCTGAGCCAGAGTCACGTGAAGCCTTTGATGAGTTTTTTTCAATCCCTGTGTTTTTTGATCAAACTGAAAATCAAATTATTCTATCCAAGTCTTTATTATCCCAACCACTTATTTTTTCTAACAAAGACTCTGCTCAACAGCGTGACCGGATTTGTCAGGCTAAGGTGATTGAGATATGTCCTGAAAATACGATACTGGATCGAGTGCGATTTATGATTCACCGTCAGATATTCTCAGGTTTATCGCTTGATCAACTGGCGGAACAATTATGTATTTCCCCAAGAACCTTAAGGCGACAGCTGCACCAACACAACACCTCTTATAAAGCTTTGCTTGAAGATGAGCGCAAAAGAATTGCATTGTCCCAAATAAAAAAACCTGAAGTATCTGTTGAAGATTTGGCTGAGAAGCTAGGCTACAGCGATGCTTCTAGTTTTAGTCGAGCATTTAAACGCTGGTATGGTGTGTCGCCTAAGCATTATAAATAACTCAGATTAAGTCGGTAGGGATTTGCCTCAAATGCTAATTCGCTGACCGTTATGGTCATGGATAGCAGATGAATTGCCAGTAATAATGTTTGTGTAATAACAGGGAGCTGTAATAAATGGATTAGACGAAATGGAAACAATAAAATAAATAACATAGGTCTGATTATGAAAAATAATAAAAAATCACTACTTGCCTTAGGTGCAATTTCTTTCGGTTTACTATTGGGTTCTGGGCAAAGCATGGCGGCTGATAATTGCTACATCATGGTTCATGGCCATGGCGTGCAGGGAGATATTCGTAGCGAAGGTCGAAAAAACTGGCGTGATGCTGAGTTTAGTCAGTATAACGGCAGTGACTTTATGGATGACTTACTTGGTGCTGGTGACAATTTTGGTATTGTCGGTTATAACTCAACAGATGAAGGAGGGTACCCTTACTGGCGTGATGAAACTGCCGGTGAAATTACTCGCCAAATAATTTCAATCAAAGCCGGCAATGGCGATGGCTTAACGCACGATATTGCAGGCACTCAATGTAGTGCTAATGATGATTTCTGGGTTGTTAGTCATAGCCAAGGTGGGGCTGAAATGATGTGGATCGCAGGTAACGCTGTTTCTGGTTCACCGTATTACAACACCGCATTTGGTGCGAGTTCTTCAGTGACTGTCGATTATGCTTCAGCAATGAATGGTATAAACGGTATTTTATCTGTAGGTGGCGCGATCACCGGCACAGAAGGTGCTGACCGTGTTTGTAATGGCTCTTGGACAGATGCCATTATTGCAACCTTTATGGGAAGAGACTGTAATGACAGTGTCAAATGGCTACAAACTAATGATAGTTATGCAGCTAAAAGCTATATTGGCAGCAATTTAGGCGCACCTTTTTATGTTCTTGGTGGTTATAAAGGTTTCCCAGGTTTAGCGGGAATCACTTCAGGTTTACTAAGTGGAGAGGATGATGGTTTCCTTAACCTTGCATCACAAATGAGCTGTTCAGGTTCAGGTAAGCGAAGCATTGAAAGTGATTTAAACTCGTATAAATCTTTCTTGGGAATCAATTACGGTAGCCCAACGTTCCGTTGCAATAACGCAAATAAAGGAACGCCTCGTACATATAATCTAGCAAGTGTTTATACCGACCATGATGCAGAGCGAAATGCCGGTATTAGTTCACCGAGCTCTACTTCAATTGAAAATGGTATCAATTGTGGTTCAGGTGGCAACATGGCAAAACGTATTAATGACTGTATAAACTAATTAGTAGTGATACTTGATTAGTACTGAACGTAGGTCAGCGCTTTGCTGACCTACATTTCAATTAGAACAATAATAAGCGACCTTTACATAACTCGAACTTTTGTCATTTCGGTAGTCTTTATAGCTTTGACCCAACTCATACATGACTGTTTAGGTATTAATGCCATGGGACTCAGCTGAGATCAAACCGAATAACCTTGTGTTGTTAAGTCAAATTGCTGTTGTGTGAAATTTTAAATTTTATATAGGTGCATTAGCACTATTGAAGTAAAAAGGTGGGTACCATGTCTCGTAAAAAAATCGCTTTAGTTTTGGTGTTAGTGTTAGCGCCAGTTCTGTATTTTGGACTATCGGCATCAAATGATACCCCCGATAATTTTATGAATGCTGAACAAGCTGTCGCTGCAGTAAATGTTCAAACGCGTTTGATGCCTCCAGCGATGATTGCTTTACCTGCCTCAAACAAACAGGCTCAGGTCTCACTAAGTACGAATGCCGACGTTGCGCCTGAAGAGCCGATGAGCACTATAGAGCGCATTCGTGCCATTCAAGATAAAACAGAAATGCATCAAGCCTTGTTGAAAGATTATGATCAATTTAAACGATATCCTGAAAATAACCAGCGAATCCATCAAACTGAGCAAGACCCATTAATTAAAGGTTACGCGATTGATGAAAGAACCACAGTCTCAGAAGATAAAACCGCGGCGTTAACGGTTTGGTCAGATCAAAAATACTATCTTCGAGGCGATCTCGTTACTGTACAAGCCTATATCACCAATGATAAAGGTACGCGAATTCCAAGTAATTATGCCGCACAACTAATCTTTGATGAAAGCAAAAGTATTCAACAACTGGAATTTCAAGATAAAGATGGCGACTCTATTTATGAGACAAGCTTTATTGCTGACCAAGTTAATGAAAAAGATCTGCTAGCTGGAATTTACAAAGTATTGATCATGAGTGATACCAGTGAACTAATTGATTCTGTTGCTTTTGTGTTAGCCGACCCTGAAGCAACATTTACCGGTAACTATCGGGATTCTTTAACCTCTGACGGGAGTCTGAAAATTGAAGCCGAAGTTGAAGTAACGAGTAAGGATCGTTTTTATTTTCAAGCCTCACTATATACCGAACTGGGTGACCCTATCGGTGGAAATCAAATGACCCTAAATCTGGATAAAGGAAAAAGTTGGGTGCCTTTTGAGTTTTATGGTTTGATGATGCATGATTCAAAAGTAGGTGGCCCGTATCTACTGAAAAACCTCTCACTTGCCAGAGTGACTATGCCGATGCAAAGAGCGCCTTTGATCCATCCTAACTATTATACTCAGCCGTATGAATTAAGTGTGTTTTCAAATCAAAAATATGCGGATGTTGCTTCGCTGAAATAAAGCTTTATTCAACTTTGGTTGTTCGACAGTAAGAGATATGCACTTTTTTTTGAAATGACAGCGTTAGACCAAACCTTACAATATTCAAATTACATGGCAGACTTAAATATGTCCGAACTGAAAGTTGGGAAGTTGAAACTCAACTGTATTTACTGCCACAAAGCCGCTCCTTGAGACTAGGGTCAAAATGGCCTAATTATGATGACTTCGCTTCCTCATAGAACGAGTGAAAAGGAGTTAAAGC